>CAZUYY010000041.1:0-11424 GCA_964624935.1 uncultured Prolixibacteraceae bacterium | reverse complement strand
GTATCCATCTATCCAGGTTCCCGAGCTAATGCATTCGCAGTGCGGTGTCTAAAGGATTAACTGGTGACGTGGTGACGTGGTGACGTGGTGACGTGGTGACGTGGTGACGTGGTGAACTGGTGAATTAATAATTGTAAATCGTCCAATTGTAACTTTTTTGCCATTTTAGATTTTGCTATTTTTAATTTGATAATGAACGATAATAAAGTCATTAAAATCAGTGGGGATGTGAGCTGGATCGGGGTTTTGGATCCGGGGCTTGTGACGTTTGACATTGTAATGGAGACCAAATATGGAACGACTTATAATTCTTATTTTATTAATGCTGATAAGAAAGTAGTTATAGAGACAGTAAAAGAGCCATTTTGGAATATTTATTCAGGAAAGATTTCACAAGTTGTGGATCCATCATCCATCGATTACATCATCATGAATCATACAGAGCCGGATCATTCAGGTTGCCTTGAAAATCTGTTGAAGCTGGCTCCGAAGGCGACAGTTGTTGGTTCCGGCAATTCCATCCGGTACCTTAAAGATCTTGTTGGTATTGAATTTCCGTCGATGATTGTTAAAGACGGGCAAATGCTGGACCTTGGAAACAAAACATTGCAGTTTATAAGTGCACCCAATCTCCATTGGCCGGATTCAATGTTTACTTACCTTGTGGATGATAATCTTCTTTTTACCTGTGATGTTTTTGGAGAACATTATTGCAATGAGGTTCTTTTTGATGACCTTGCCGGCGATTTCCAGGACGCGTTCCGGTACTATTTTAATGTGATCATGAAGCCTTACAGTAAATTCATGATCCAGGCCATTGAAAAGATCCGCTCTCTTCCAATCCGGGCGATTTGTCCGGGGCATGGGATGGTATTAAGGAAAGAGTGGAAAAAATATATGGATCTTTCTGAACAGTACGCTCGGGAAGCATTAAAAGATCCGATACCACGTACCGTTTTCCTTGCCTATGTTTCGGCCTATCAGAATACTGCAAAAATTGCTTCAGCTATAGCAAATGGGATCCGACAGGCCGGCGACATCCATGTTGATGTTTGTGATGTTGAAAAAATGTCTGCCGGTGAAATTGAAATGAAATTAATCTCTTCTTCAGCAGTTATTCTTGGCAGTCCAACCTTTAATCAGAATATACTTTTTCCAATTTACCAGGTTTTTGCATTGGCAAACCCTGTTCGCGATAAAGGCAAACTGGCGGCTGCATTCGGGTCCTATGGATGGAGCGGGGAGGCTGCACGACTCATTAACTCGAACCTGGTTAACCTTAAGTTCAGATTGTTTGATGAGGGGCTTATGGTGAAATTCACGCCCCACAAAGATAACCTTGAGAAATGTATAGAATATGGGAAAGCTTTCGGGGCCAAACTCCTTGAGAATGAAGAAGGACCCCACTCCCGGCCCCTCCCCCAAGAGGGAGGGGAGTAGTAATAAAACTATTGAAATGATCAAAAAAAATTATATAGTAGTAAACTGATTAATTCACAATACTTAAGCTAAAAAATTGTATAAAAAAACAGTTCATACATTGTTGTTGCCGGGATTACTGTTATTGATGGTTTTTCCGTCCTGCACCATAGAGAAAAAGCTGGGAAAGGATTTTCTGAAACAGGCTCCGCAGTTCTGTATTCAGTTGCAGCCGCCACAAAATATCTTTAAATACAGCCATAAAGGCGAAATAATCCCCGGATTTGATTCGCTGACGGGTCCGCAACAGGATTCCGCTTTGTATGCCAGCAGTCGGTTTATCCAGTATGTTGATGATTCGACATTCCTTGATAAATATGTTAATTCCTTTATTGATCAGCTCCGGGAGATCGGGTTCCGGGTTTTTATCGATGGCAATAACGTAGATACAATCCTGCGAAAGGAGCCACAAGCATATGTTTTAAATATGTCGCAGCTCCAGTTGGATGAATATTTTGATCCCTTCGAAGATTCTCAGCAGGTTGGCGATACTATTTTTTATAAAACCTTTGAATTAAATGCAGTTGATGCTTCCTCCTGGTTAGAGTTGAGCAAATACAATGCGTTCAAACCTGTCAAGACAGTTCTTTATTCCAGTTTTACAGCTTCGGATGCCTTTACCGGCAATTTTGTCCTGAATAATTTCACTCAGAACCTTAAATACCGTTATAAAATTGATTCGCTCAGGATGGCTGACCTTTATGAACTGGCTTCTTATTCAGGCAGGCGGAATGCCAATTACTTCTTTGATTATTTCATGAATCAGTACATCGCATATAATATGCCCAAAGGCATGGAAATTTTAGGATATCTTCATTATGTACCTTCCACTAAAACCTTCGTCTTTACAGATGACGAGAAATTAGAAGTGCTGACAAGCAGATAATTCAGGCATTTTATAGGATTTTAATCCACAATAAAAACACTTTTGGACTAAAGTCCGGGTTGATCTGCACCTTTGTACCCCCGCGCTAAAGCGCAGGGTAATTCATTTTCGTCTTAGCACATCAAAATAAAGTATAGCCAGTAACAGGCTCTGGAGAATCAGAATGAACTGCGGGCATAGGGCGCTACCGAGAAATCTGCAAAATCACTATTAAGGAATTTAAAATATCCGGTGATGGCAATCATGGCTGCATTATCCGTTGAATATTCCAGCCGTGGTATAAATACATTCCATTTAAAATCTTCCTGAGCTTTCAGCAATGCTGCACGTAAAGAAGAATTGGCTGAAACACCTCCGGCGATTGCAATTTCGGAGATGCCGGTCTGAACGGCTGCTGCTTTTATTTTTTGCAGGAGAATATCGATGATGGCTGATTGAATGGAGGCACAGAGATCGGACTTGTTCTTTTCAATGAAATCAGGATCTTGTTTCAAGTGATCCCGGAGGAAATAAAGGATGGAAGTCTTGAGTCCGCTGAAGCTGAAATCGAGTCCGGGGATGTTGGGTTTAGAAAAATGAAAGGCTTCCGGATCTCCATTTTTTGCATAAGCATCTATCAAAGGTCCCCCGGGGTAGGAAAGTCCCATGATCTTGGCGGCTTTGTCAAAGGTCTCGCCGGCGGCGTCATCAATCGTCCTTCCAATGACATGGAATTCGAAAGGGCTTTTAACAACGGTGATCTGTGTATGTCCGCCCGATACGGTCAGGCATAAGAAAGGAAAAACCGGGGGAGGCTTTGTGCCGGATTCATCTCTCAGGAAATGTGCCAGGATATGAGCCTGCAGGTGATCCACCTCAATCATGGGAATTTGCAATCCAAAAGCAAAGGATTTTGCAAATGATGTTCCGACAAGCAAGGAACCAAGCAATCCGGGACCTCTGGTAAAAGCGACTGCTGAAAGCTGATTTTTCCTTATCTTTGCTTCCTGTAACGCTGCATGGATCACAGGAATGATATTTTGCTGATGTGCTCTTGAAGCCAATTCAGGGACCACGCCTCCGAAGTTTTTGTGTACATCCTGCGTCGCAGTTACATTTGAAAGGATATGATCATCCCTCGTCACTGCTGCGGCTGTGTCGTCACAGGAAGATTCGATACCCAGTATATAGATCATGGTTGTTATTTGGCGGAACGGTAAATTAAATTAATTTAAAATACAAAATTACCATAAAAAAGGTAACAAAAATATTGATTTATATCCTGGTGGTAATGGTGTCGTTTATTACCACCCTGTATCTTGTATTCCGCGATCCATGGGTACAAACGTTGTCGGCAAGGATCGTTTCACAATCCCTTTCGGTTCAGCTTCATACGGATATCAGGATCGGAGGATTTACACTTTCTATCAACCGTGGACTTACCATTGAGGATATCCTCATAAAGGACCAGCACAGAGCAGGTCTCTTTTCTGCTCATAAACTCAGCATAATCCCCGGGAAATTCAGTCTTTCAAAAAAGATTCTCAATTTCAGAAAAATATTTATCGACCAAGGGCTTATCCAACTTTTAACGCATAGAGGGGATAGTGATCTTAACCTCAAATTCATCATTGATTATTTTACTCCCAAGGCTTCAGTAAAACCTTATGATACGATCAGAGGCCCCAAATGGCACTTTTCAGTATCTGCGGTTCAAATTGAATCAACACGGTTTCACTTCGAGGATGAAAACAAACCTCATGTAAAGGTTGGGATGGATTATTCAAATATTGACGTCCGTGATATTAATTTGCTGATCACCGGTTTTCATCCGGATGGCGATACAATAAATGCCCGGATTGAGAGACTTTCTGCCACCGAACGGTCGGGATTCTCAATCCATTCCATGAGCGGTGATTTCCAGGTCAGCTCAGCTTTCCTGAAAGCTCATAATCTCAAGCTTATAACAAATCACAGCGATCTCGACCTGACTTTTGATTTTTTATATGATCACTGGAATGCTTACAACGATTTCCTGAATAAAGTGCATATCCAGGCAAGTATCAAACCCTCTTATCTGGATCTCCAGGATATCGGGGCATATGCTCCGGTGCTCTATATCATGAAAGACCGGTTTAAGATTGAAGGAAAAATAAAAGGAACGGTCAGCAATTTCAGTGCAAAAGATTTCAGGATAGCTTATGGGACTGAAACCAGGTTTTTGGGAAATATCCATGCAAATGGACTGCCAAATGTGGAAGAGACATTTGCAGATCTTAATATCAGGGATTTTACGACCACCCCGGAGGACATACATTCCCTGAATCTTCCTATAGACGGGAAGAACCTGGATCTTCCTGCTTTTCTGAAGAATGCCGGAACTTTCTATCTGAAAGGAAATTTCACTGGTTTTTACAATGATTTCGTGGCCAATGCTGCACTTCATACGGATATAGGCGAACTAAAAACAGATCTTACCCTCCGTAAACAGAAAGGAATAAAAGGACTTCTATACGCCGGCGAAGCAGATGTCATAGGTTTGCAACTTGGGCAACTTTTCAAATCGAAGCAAATTCTTGGCCCCATAACACTAAGAGCTGATCTTAATGGCAGAAGCTTTACCCTGAAGGATGCAATCGTTTCGATGAATGTCTGGATTGATTCTGTCACCCTGAATAAGTACACCTATCGTTATATTACTTTACAGGGAGGGCTGGATGAAAAAAAGTTCAAGGGAAGCATGAATGTTGATGATCGAAACCTGAACCTTGATTTTAAAGGGTTAGTGGATTTGAGCGATACCCTTCCGGCATTCAATTTTATTCTGAAGCTGAATCATGCCCAACTATACACAATGAATCTTTTGAAAAGGGATTCTATCGAAGATCTTTCGGCTTATGTCAAGGTCGATTTTACCGGAACCAACATTGACAACATCGATGGTACCATACGGATCGACAGTACAAGATACCGGGAAGGAGTGCATACGATCAGGATGGATCATCTTTCACTTTTAACATCAAGGGATTTAAAAAATAACAAGTCCTACCATCTTCTTTCTGATTTTGTGGATGCTGATGTTTCAGGGAATTTCTATTTCAAAGACATGATCCCTTCACTTTCCACTTTTATTTCAAATTATCTTGCTTCCTTTAATTTGAAAGATTCACTTATCAACCACCATCCTTCGACTAACCAGCAAATCAACTATATCGTTAAACTGAAGAAAACCGACCCCTTCATGGAGGTATTTATTCCTTTTCTCAGGGTAGCTCCCGATACCAGGTTTGAAGGTTATTACAATGAAGACGAAGGGATGATCGCATTGAATGGAACGTCACCTGATCTTTCGGTTTTTGGGAACCATCTCACAAGTTGGTATATTAAAGCAACAAGCCGTCAGGAGAACCTAAACATCCAGACAGGCTGCAATAAATTTTTCGTGCTCAGGGGAGAGAAAAAAGATTCTGCCATGATCATGATGGATTCCCTGCATTTAATTTCGAATCTGCACCACGACAGCATCTTCTATGCTATTTTCTGGAATATGGGGAAAATAAAAAGTGACATGGGAGGATTTGTCAACTTCAGGAACAGCCCTGTGACACAGGTCAAACTAACAAGGTTCAATGCCTTCATTGACCATCATTATTGGACCATAGCAAAAGATAACGAAGTGCTCATCGACAGTTCTGCCGTATTTTTTCATGATCTTGCCTTTGAATCGGGGGAACAAAAACTGCAGGTCGACGGTAAAATAAGCAATAATTCAAAAGACACTTTACAATTGAAGTTTAATAAAGTTGATATTTCCCACCTTGATTATTTCCTGGGGAATCCGAATATCGATATTGATGGGATCCTCAGCGGGAGCCTGTACCTGATGAATATACCACATTCTCTGACGGTACTTTCGGACCTGAATATTGATAAATTTACTTTCAATAAGGAACTTTTGGGCAATGCAAGTTTCAAAGTATTCTATGATGATCAAGCAGCACGGTTCGATGTGGATTCGAGGATTTATTATACAGGGAATGCGGTAACCAATCTTCCTCTTTACCTGAAGGGGAGTTATTATCTTGGCAAGCCGGAGCCCCATATGAATTTTGATCTTTCGTTGAAGAACATGAATCTGAAAATGGTCTCACCCTTCGTTGCCAGTTTTATGTCCCGGCTCAGTGGTTCTGTATCAGGTGATGTTAATGTCACCGGTTCACCTCACAAGCCCAGGTTAGCCGGAAAACTTAACCTGATGCACACGGAATTCAAGATCAATTACCTGAACGTACCCTATTCAATTGCGGATGTGGTGACTGTTGATAGCACGGCTTTCAATTTTAATCATGTTACCGTTTATGATTCCCTTGGAAACAAGGCTTATGTGAGTGGGAAGATCTATCATAATTATTTTCACGAGCTTCGACTTGATCTGTCTATTGATCCCGATGATTTTTCCGTATTCCGGAACAGCTATGCCCAGAATAATCTTTTTTATGGAACGGCAAGAGGTACGGGAAATGTCAGGATCACGGGACCTGCGGATAATATTTCGATTAATGCTAAAGCTCAGACGGGAGGAGGGACCCACGTGTACATCCCTATTAGTTCTGCGGCTGATGTGGGACAGAACGATTATATTATCTTCAGACGACCCCTGAGTGATTCTGTCCATAATGCTGAAGAGCCATTTCCCGGGAATACTCCTAATGGGCTTACCCTGGCGTTAGATATAATTGTTAACCCTTCTGCAGATGTGGAAGTGTCATTTCCCGGACAGATGGGAAATATAAAAGCTACAGGGTCAGGAAATCTGGCAATGGGGATGACACCCACAACAGGGTTCACTCTATCCGGTTCCTATACCATCCAGAAAGGGACCTTTCATTTCCAGATGAAAAACTTAATGCGACTTACCTTTTCCATTGAGTCCGGAAGCAGAATAAGCTGGTCAGGCGATCCTGCTAATGCCTATATCACTATGAGCGCTATATACAAAACAAGGGTTCCTCTGGGAGATCTGGCTACCAAAGAGGAAGACCGGACAACCCGGATACCGGTAGAATGCATTATCAGGCTTTCCGGACAACTCTCGAATCCGAATCTTTCTTTCGGACTAAATTTACCGAATGCAGCAGAGAGTATCATAACTCAGGTTTACGGGGGCATCGATACGACGAATGTAACGGAGATGAATCAACAAATGTTCAATATCCTGGTCTTTAACCAGTTTAAATCAAACAAGGGAAGCTTACCCAGCAATATTGATGTTAGTTCAACTTCCTTGTCGATCTTTTTAGGTCAGGTCAATTCCCTGCTTTCGCAGATGTCGAAAGATGTCAATATTGGCGTTAATTACCAGAGGGCGACAAATGCGCCCGGCCAGGAGATAGATGTAGCAGTCTCCACCCAGCTATTCAACGAACGGCTTTTAATTGACGGGCTGTTTGGGGTGAATTCAATGAATCCTTATTCGACGGCTCAAAGACCCAGTACCATTGTGGGAGATATCAAACTCGACTACTTCCTGACGACAAACAGAAGATGGAGAATCAATGCGTTTAACCGTACAAATACTATAGATTTACTTGATAACAATGCACCTTATACCCAGGGTGTCGGAATCTCTTATACGCGGGATTTCAATATCTGGGGAGAATTGTTTGAAGGTAAAA
Organism: uncultured Prolixibacteraceae bacterium; assembly: GCA_964624935.1. Taxonomy (GTDB): domain Bacteria; phylum Bacteroidota; class Bacteroidia; order Bacteroidales; family FEN-979; genus FEN-979. Next base: position 3,405 of record CAZUYY010000041.1, on the reverse strand, counting down.
AAAATAGAAAGAAAAAATAGTGACAGAGTGACAGAGTGACAGAGTGACAGAGAACCCCAACCCTGACCCCTCCCCATTCGGGGCGGGGAAAGGACCCCACCTCCGGCCCCTCCCCCAAGAGGGAGGGGAGGATGACAAAATAAGATATAACCTATTTTAATCGAGAGTAAGGTGTCGTTCACAGTTTATAAATCATCGGCAGGGTCAGGTAAAACTTTCACTTTAGTGAAGGATTACCTCCGGTTGATACTGGATGATCCCAATAAATTCAGACATATTCTTGCTTTGACTTTTACAAACAAGGCTGCCAATGAGATGAAGGACCGGGTGCTTGACAGTCTCAGGGAACTTGCAGGCGAAGTAAAAGAAAGGACCAGTTCAATAAAAGATCATTTGTTGCCGGTTCTGATAATGGAAACCGGACTTACTGAGGAAAGAATTCAAAGAAATTCCGGCGAGGCTCTGAGGCTTATCCTGCATGATTATTCAGACTTTACTATTGGTACCATTGATAGCTTTTCACACAGGATCATCCGGACCTTCGCTCATGATTTTGGTTTGCCAGTAAATTTTAATGTTGAGATCGACAGTGATGAATTGCTAACGACTGCCGTTGACCTCCTGATAGATAAGGTTGGGGATGATGCCGGGCTGACGAGCCTTTTGGTCCGATTCATCGAGAGCCGTATGGACGACGAGCAGGACTGGAACATTGAAAGGATCTTGCTGGATTTTGCAAGGATATTGCTCGATGAAGAGGGGAGTGAACATCTTAGAAAATTAAAAGACCTTGCACTGACTGATTTTTCCAGGATCGCAGGTTCACTTAAAAAACAAACGGTAGCTTTTGAACGAAATATTATTGCTCTTGCGAATAAGGCTTCGATCCTGATCACTTCATCACATATCCCGGATTCGGCTTTTTACCAGGGAAGGGCAGGAATATCAAAGTATTTTTATAAACTGTCGAAAGGTGACATGGAGTCCATTGAGCCGAACTCTTATGTCAAGAAAACAATTGAAGAGGATAAGTGGACAAGCGGGAGTGCCGGTGATGCTGAGAAATCATCAATTCTTAGCCTTGTACCCGACCTGACATCCATTTATACTGAGATCTGCCGCACCTATGAAGAAGGTAAAAACCTGTATCATATTTCGATCGCGGTTCTGAAAACGTTATATCCCATGGCGGTTTTAAATGAGACAGGACTGCTGATCGACGGATTTAAAAAACAAAATAATATTCTCCATATTTCCGAATTTAACCAGCGTATTTCACGGTTCATCCGGCATGAGCCGGTTCCTTTCATTTACGAGCGATTGGGAGAAAAATTCAACCATATTCTGATTGATGAATTCCAGGATACTTCTGTACTCCAGTGGCACAATCTCCTTCCGTTAGTAGGGAATGCACTTTCCACCGGCTCTTTCAATCTTGTGGTTGGTGATGGCAAACAAGCCATTTACCGGTGGAGGAACGGCGATGTCAGGCAGTTTGCTGAACTTCCAGCCATACCCGGAAGTGCGATGAACCGGGGAATTCTCGAAAGTGAGAAGATCTTAAAAGATCATTTTAAGAAGGAATCACTCGATACGAATTTCAGATCAAAAAAAGAGATCGTCGAATTCAACAACGCATTTTTTTCAAGTCTAAAAGCCATTCTGTCCACATCAAACCAATTGGTTTATGACGATCTCAAACAAAAGACAAAACCCGGTTCAGACGGAGGCTATATCCGGATTGAATTTGCCGGGCATGATCTGAAAGGGTCAAAATTCAGGGAATACATTCTGTCACGCATCCTGGAAACAATTAAGGAACAGGAATCTGCGGGCTTCAGGCGACAGGATATCGCCATTCTTTGCCGCAGAAATAAAGAAGGAAGCGAGATTGCACGTTATTTACTGGGCAATGACATCGATGTTGTTTCGGCTGAATCGCTCATGCTCATGAATTCGTCAGAAGTCAATTTCCTTACCGGGTTCCTACGTTCATTATTTGTACCGCCTGATGTGATTCTGTTTGCTGAACTCATCAGTTACCTCTATGGCAAAGGGAAACTCAAAGCTTCCGGACTTCATGAGTTGCTGTCGGGGATCCCTGATCATCCAGGTAAGAATTACCTATTCAGTCTTTTACGTAAGAACGGGATGACTGTTTATCCGGACAGGCTAAGAACGCTGCCGGTCTTTGACACAGTAGAAGAACTCGTGCGAATGGTTTACCCGGAAGGTAAAGCCGATCCTTATCTGCAGTTCTTCCTGGATAAAGTCCAGAGTTATTCACGGAAACATTCGTCCAGCGCCGTAGATTTTCTTGAATGGTGGGATGAAAACAAAGATTCATTTTCCATCATAATGCCGGATGGCATGAATGCTGTTCGTATATTGACTATGCACAAAGCCAAGGGACTTCAGTTCCCCGTTGTAATCCTTCCCTTTTTTACGGAGAAGAAGATGCTGACCAAAAGATTTCTCTGGGTCGATCTTCCTAAGTCAGAATTTTACGGACTTCCTGCTGCCATGCTTGAATCCAGCGGTACTGTGGAGAAAACCGAATTCGGGGAAAGGGCAAGTGAGGAGAAAGATAAATCCCTGCTGGATGCAATCAACCTGCTTTATGTGGCGATGACCCGCCCTGAAGAAAGGTTGTATGTATTTTCTCCTGCGTCCCCTGACAAGACAGAAAGACCCGGAACGGTGCCGGCTTTCTTTTCTTACTATCTGAAAGATTCAGGACTGTGGTCGGAAGGAAAAGAGACCTATGAATTTGGAGGGGTTACTCCATACAAGGCGAAAACTAATGGCAAAACAATTTCAAAAAGATCTTTATCATCAATGATCAGCAGCGACTGGCGGGAAAAAGTGCTTATCCGCGCCAGTGCTCCGGAGTCATGGAATGTTAGTGAACCACAGGAGATCTTTCAATGGGGGAACCTTGTCCATACAGCCTTATCAAGGATCATGAAAGCCGGAGATGAGGAAAATGTTCTCCTTAAAATGAGCGATGAAGGAATGATTGATGAAAAACAAAAGGATCAATTGCTGAATAAGATCCGGGAGTTGCTTGCCCATCCATTGATCCGGCCATACTTTTTATTGGATAATAACATCAGGGTCGAGGCTGAGATATTGAGTGATGACGGACATGTTTACAGGCCTGACCGGGTCATTCTTCGTGGGGAGGAGGCGGTAGTGCTGGATTTCAAGACAGGGAAACCTAAGAAGGAACAGGAAAAACAGATTTTGCATTATGGTAAATTATTGATTGATATGGGTTATAAGCAAGTGAAGAAATATCTGGTATTCGTAGAACCGGAAATAAATGTCGTGGAAATCTAAAAAATTATTTAACCACAAAGGACCCCACCCCCGGCCCCAATATCAAGTGCGAAGTGAGAAGTG
>CAZUYY010000040.1:0-11438 GCA_964624935.1 uncultured Prolixibacteraceae bacterium | reverse complement strand
CAATCTCTCACTGAATACGGTTCAGGGATATATTTATGAACATATGGGAACAGCAGACATCACCCTCAAAGGACGGGTTACATTCAATTCTGTCGTCGCAGGTGATTATGGATTACTTCAGCTCAAAGGTCTGAGTACTGATTATACCTTTGTTTCAAATAGCGGGTCGAATGACTGTTATGTCAATTGTGATAAAGTCCTGGATGCCACGATTCATTCAATAGGTAACATTTATTACACCGGGAACCCTGATTCTGTGCATACACACATATATGGAACAGGGCAGATCATTGCTTTCTGATCAATAAGCCCTGGCAAATATAACACGCTGGGAAGATGGCTTTCCTGTATAGATACATTTACCGCTTTCCTGCGGATTGTTAAGAGGAATGACCCGAATTGTAGCTTTGGTTTCTTCTTTGATCTTTTCTTCTGTTTCTGTCGTGCCATCCCAATGAGCATAAATAAATCCGCCGGTTGTATCCAGTACCCGCTTAAACTCCTCCCATGTATCGACCCTGTGAGAATTTGCTTCTCTCATATCGATAGCCTTACTGTAAAGGTTTTTCTGGATCTGGCCAAGAAGGTGAACCACCTTGTTTTCAATATCTGTCATTTGGAAGACCTCTTTTTCCAGGGTGTCACGCCGGGCAACTTCAACAGTTCCCTGCTCAATATCCCTTGGCCCTATAGTGATGCGCACAGGGACTCCTTTAAACTCATATTCTGAAAATTTCCAGCCCGGCTTATGTGTTTCCCGGTCATCATATTTTACAGATATTCCTTTAGTCTCCAATGCTTTTTTCAGTGGAAGAGCCTTCCCTGTAATAAGGTCGAGTTGCTCTTTGGTCTTGAATACTGGTACTATCGCAACTTGGATTGGCGCCAGTTTTGGTGGCAGTACCAGTCCATTATCATCCGAATGCGACATAACCAAAGCTCCCATAAGACGGGTGGATACTCCCCAGGAGGTTGCCCAAACATATTCGAGTTGGTTATCCCGGTTCAGGAATTTAACATCAAACGCTTTGGCAAAATTCTCTCCGAGGAAATGCGACGTTCCGGCCTGAAGAGCTTTTCCATCTTGCATCAGTGCTTCTATCGCATAGGTTTCTATAGCGCCGGCAAAGCGTTCTGCCGGACTCTTGGTTCCTTTAATTACCGGAATGGCCATCCAGTTCTCTGCGAAATCGGTATAGACATTCAACATAGTCTCAGCTTCCCGGATAGCTTCTTCACGGGTTGCATGAGCCGTATGACCTTCCTGCCAGAGGAATTCGGTAGTCCGGAGAAAGAGTCTGGTCCGCATTTCCCATCTGACCACATTTGCCCACTGGTTGATCAGAACCGGAAGGTCCCGGTACGATTTGATCCAATTCCGGTAAGTATCCCATATGATGGTCTCTGAAGTCGGGCGTACAATTAATTCTTCATCCAGTCGCGCACCTTCATCAACTATTACGCCTTTTCCATCCGGGGATGCTTTAAGCCGGTAATGGGTGACCACTGCACATTCTTTTGCAAAACCTTCCACATGGCTGGCTTCGCGACTGAAGAAAGATTTAGGAATGAATATTGGGAAATAGGCATTGCTGTGACCTGTATCCTTGAACATCTTATCAAGGACCGCTTGAATTTTTTCCCAGATAGCATATCCATAGGGTTTTATAACCATACATCCACGAACTGCCGAATTCTCTGCCAGATCGGCCTTGATTACAAGGTCATTGTACCATTGCGAATAATTTTCACTTCTGGTTGGAAAATCTTTTGCCATTTATCAAGTATGGTATAATATTTGCTGATTAACAGGGTTAATTTTAATGTTGCAAAAGTAATAAAATTATCACGATCCTAAGGAACATCAAAACATTCCAAATTTCAAAAGGAGAATAGAATATGAAAAAGTTAATGATATGCAGCGTCCTCATCGCGACTTTCTTTTTCGGCTGTAAAACACAGCAAAAGTCGACCGGTTATACATACGATGACGTTTATTCCAACGGTTCCGACCCTGCAAAGGTAACATCAAAGCCCAAGATCCAGAATAAGGACATTTCAACGTCATCCACGGTTGCAGTTACAGACACTTCATCCGTTAAAGCCAAAGCTGCTGCTTCATCACCGGTAGATTATAGTGATAATTCCTATTCGGCCAGAATCAAAAGATTCAATGACAAGAACCCAGGGCTTGATTACAGCAGCGAATATTATACCAAATCTACGGATTCCACTTCTTCCGGCGGATCCCCAAATGTGAACCTCTATTTAGGAAGTACCTGGGGTTCTCCTTTCTGGGATCCTTATTATTCATTCGGATGGGGATATGGATGGGGTGATTTTGGTTTCGGTTTCGGTTATCCCTATTACTGGGGCTACCCTTACTACGGGTATTCTTACTGGGGATATCCATACTGGGGCGGAGGATGGGGATGGCATCACCATTACTGGGACTGGAATTATAATAACAATAATTATTATGGGCAGAGGACTGTACCTTCCCCAAATGGAGGACAAAATGCCCGGGCTACTTCAAATAATGACTTAAAAACAACACCAACGAAAAACTCAAGAACGTCTAATCCCGGAAACATCAGCCATCCAACAGATCAAACCACTTCAGGGCGTGCCAATGTCAACCGTATTTCTCCCGACCAACAACATTACAGCTATGTTCGTTCCAATACCAAGGGGAATGCAGGATCGACAAGGAATATTCAATATAATCAAACTGGTTCATCCCGTACTTATATTCAGCATCAACAACCAGCACCAAGATACGTGAGACCGGGAAGCCAGCCTCAAACGGGCCGCCCGAATGCTCAGGTTTATTCATCACCAGCTTACAGGCAACCAAAATCAAGCCGCGAATATATAAATCCACAACCACAGCAAAATCGTTCTGGCGGTGTTGGTGAAGCCTCCGGCCGTAATGGTAATTACAGCAATCCTAATTCCGGCAGAAGATACTCTTCTCCCGCATACACCGGGGGTAATTCGAGGGTCTATTCAAATCCTTCAGGTAGCAGCCGTTTTTATAATACCCCTTCAAGATCATATTCATCGGGAGGTTACGGATCCCCCAGATCTTCTGGATCAGGGTTCTCTGCTCCTTCACATTCCTCTTCTGCCCCATCACATTCAGGCGGTGGCGGTGGCGGCGGTCACAGTGGCGGCGGCGGCCACAGATAATCTAATCTGAATCTAACTTTTAAGGTCAATAACAGAATTCTTTTCAGAACTTAATTTTATTAATCCTATGAAACGACTATTGATCATCATGCTGTTTTTAAGCTCTTTCCCTACCCTGTTTTCTCAAACTGCAGCGGATGCCTTACGTTATTCGCAGATCCTGTATGACGGATCCGCCCGATACCAGGGACTTGGCGGAGCCATGGGCGCAGTTGGCGGTGACTTTTCATGCATTGCAACAAATCCCGGCGGACTTGGACTTTATACAAGTTCTGAGTTCACGTTCAGCCCAGCTATACGGTTAGAAAATTCTAATAGTGATTATAACACTGAAACCAACACCAGTAACAGACTCAATGCCGGAATGGGAGACCTTGGTCTGGTTTTTCATTTGGGTGGCAACGATAAGAACAGTTCAGGCTTTAAGGGATTCAACATTGCTTTTGGCGTGAACCGTGAAAATGATTTCAATAACCAGGTATTCATGGAAGGAACAAACAACAAAAGTTCCATTCTGACAGGTTATGTCAACACTCTTAATAATACACCGGGGGGCATCACATCTCAAATGATCAATGATAATTACCCTTTCGACATTGCACCAGCATATAACAGCAATCTCATTTACTATGATACAGTAAATCACAAGTATGCAAATGATGCACCCAATGGAGGAGTGATCCAGTCAAAATCAGTAACTACCCAAGGCTCGATCAATGAGTTTGATTTTGCTTTCGGAACCAATTATAACGACCGCTTATATTTTGGCGCCACCATCGGGATACCGGTAATATGGTACACTGAAAACACCCAATATAAGGAAGTTAAAAATGACACTGCGATACACTATTTCCAATCAATGACTTACAACCAACAACTTGAAACCCATGGCACGGGGATCAACCTGAAACTCGGACTTATTTACCGTCCTGCTGACTGGGTAAGGATCGGCGCTGCCATACATACACCTACCTATTATGGGAATATGAGAGATAACTGGAGCAGCGACATGACAGGTGAATTCACTTTTGGTACCTATACAGCATATTCTCCCCTTGGTTCTTTTGATTATCAACTTGTCACTCCATTCAGAGCGATCGGAAGTGTCGCATTCATCATTGGAAAAATCGGCCTCATCAGCGGAGAATATGAATATGTGAATTATACACAATCTAATTTTTCCTCCAGCGATGCAAGTTTTTCAGCAGTGAATGCAGAAATCAAGAATCAGTACAAGTCACCGGTTAACGTACGTTTCGGAACCGAATGGAGGATAAAAAGATTCAGGATAAGAGGAGGTTTTGGTTATTACGGAAGCCCATATCAAACGGGAAACAGTATTTCGGAGATGTATGTTGCATCCATCGGATGGGGATACAGGGCAAGGCACTTTTTTGTTGACATGACTTACCAGTGGACTCAGACAAAAGAAGACTACTATTTTTATGATCCCTCTATCGTCAATGCTTCTCTGAACACATATAACACCAACAACCTGACCACGACTTTCGGATTCCGTTTTTAAGGAAGATAAGGTTTTATTCTTTTTAACCCCAGCCTGGCCTTTTGGTCCAGGCTGTTTTTATATTCTGTGTTTTTCATGGAAAGGCAAAGCCGGTAATACCGGTCAGCTTCCTGGTAATCCTTGTTTTGTTCAGATATGATGCCCGACTGTAAGGATGCATTTTCGGCAAAATACCAGTTTTGGTCTTCACCATTGTGGATGGTGATCCTGAAATATTTCATGGCTTCCAGGTAATTACCGGATTGCTGGTGGATCCGACCAAGACGATAATTATACTCAAGCAGATCCCTGGTTGTTTTAATGAAATTTTTTACATTCTGATCAAGCAAAATATTGATGGCACGATCTGTATAACCTCCATCAGAAAGCAACCGGGCCTTCAATAAGATCACATTGGGTTGTTCTTTTGATTTTGCTTCTTTATTTGCCTGTATATCGTTATCAATAAGAAGTGCACCACGTGTCAGAGCCTTGCTCATATATTCTTTATATTTAAGTACATTGCCTTTTAATAAAAACGTCCATGCAAGTTTCTGATAACTTGATTTCAAATAATTCTGTCCCCTGAAATTTTTAATGAATCTTATAAAGTAGAGGTCAGCATCGGGATCGAGACGATTCAGCTTATTTAACCCGATAAGATAATCCAGGTAATAAAATGGAAATTCCTCATTATCCGCATGATACTCCTGAAGACATCGGATGGCCTCATCGGTTCTCCCCGCCTTTGACAGAATGGATGCCCTGATAAATATAAGCAGGGGATTTTTAGGTCCCGGAAATGTTATTTTCTGGTCATCAAACTTTTGTATGATCTGAAGGGCAGTTTTCCCGTCTTTTCCAAGTACTGCATCCAGAAATGCAAGATAAAACAAGGATTCAGTCCTGAACAATTGGTATGTCTCATCATTCCCTGTATATTCAGCCATACGTGCTATTTCATCCAGCCCCTTCTGAACATTTCCATCTAATCCCAACATACGGAGGATCCATGAATAGTTTTCCGGAATGATACCAGCCAGGACATGGATCAATCCTAATCCCGGATCCTGCAAATGAAAATCAGGATGCAACCGGGCATTTTCTTTCATATCCCCGTTTGCACGACTGAAATCAAGTACAGCCGATGTGTATTCTCCGAATTTCATCCTGCAAATAGCAAGCTGAATGCGCATGTTCCCAAGACAATACCGGTAGTATGGAGAGTCCGGGTTGCCTTTCCTTAGAAGATCGAACCGGAAATCCTGTGACTTTTTGAAATTCTCAAAGGATACAGGATCTTCCCCGATAAATACAGTAAAGAAATCGATATAATTCTCAAGATAAACAGGGATAAGATTGGATGGATGTACCGACTTTTCCTGGTTCAGTAATTTCTCTGCCGCTGTAAAGTGCAATGAAATAATAGACCGGTAGGCCCCCCTGCAATTACTGTTAAAGTCGAATTGTGCAAAAAGGATTATAGGGAAAAAAAACAAAGCATTGAAGAGAAACATATGTTTTCTGCTCAATGCTTTGCCGCTTCTGTGGCTGAAATGCATTTAACGTACTAAGTTGACAATCCCATCATCAACCAGTATCCTGCCGCAGTATTCACAAACGATGATCTTCTTATGCATCCGGATATCGAGCTGATGCTGGGGAGGTATTTTATTAAAACAGCCGCCACAGGCATCCCTTTCGATTTGCACAACAGCAAGTCCGTTCCGTGCATTTTTACGGATTCGGGTATATGCGGTGATCAATCGTTCTTCAATATATTTACGGTTAATCTCAGATCTTTTTATCAGTTCATTTTCTTCCTTTTCGGTCTCGGCGACAATATCATCGAGCTCATTCTTCTTTATTTCAAGATCGTTTTTCCGGTCAGCTAAAATAGCCTGAAAGCGGTTTATTTCTTCTGATTTTGCTTCAAGCGCCAATTGGAATTCGCGTATACGTTTTTCTGACAATTGGATTTCAAGGCTTTGGATCTCAATTTCCTTCGTCAATGAATCATACTCCCTGTTGTTCCTGACGTTCATCTGCTGTTCTTCATATTTCTTGATCAGAGCTTGGGAATCCTTGATGGCAAATTTCTTTTCGGTGATTGATTTTTCCAGGGCGCCGTTCTCCTGCAGATAATTCTCTATGCGGGTTTCCAGACCGGCTATTTCATCTTCAAGGTCCTGTACTTCGAGTGGTAACTCTCCACGGATAATCCTTATTTTATCAACCTGTGAATCAATCTGCTGAAGGTTATAGAGCGCAATCAGCTTCTTTTCAATTGTAACTTCGCCGGTATCCTGAAGGGGTTCTTGAATAGCTGGTATTAAGGTTTTCTGAACCTGGGCTTGAACAGTATCTTTTTTGGCTTTTTCTGTGGATTTTACAGGTGTAGGTCTCTTTATGACTTGTTTCCCAGTAGGTTTGGATGTTGCAACTTTTACATCTGCTAATTTTACAGGTTCAGCTTTCTTTACGACTTGTTTCTCAACCGGTTTAGATATTGCAACTTTTACATCTGCTGATTTTACAGGTTCAGCTTTCTTTACAACTTGTTTCTCAACCGGTTTAGATATTGCAACTTTTACTTTAGCAGGCTTTTCAGGTTCGGTTTTCTTTACCACACTTTTTATGGCCGCTTTAGCAGTTACAACAGTTTCTTCTGCGGGTTTTACGATTATAACTTTTTTAGGTGTCGGTTTTTCTGCAGGTTTTTGGGCATCAACTTTTGTTGCAGGTTTCTTAACAGGAGTCTTGGCTATAACAGACTTTGTAGTTTCCTTTTTGAGAGGAGGTTCTTTCTTCACCACCGGCTTCTTTTCACCTTTTTTATCTTCTTTTTTGGCAACTGGTTTCATTGCCTTAGCAGGGGTTGATTTGGCAACATTCGGTTTTGTTGTTTTTGCCATAAATATGCTGAATTAATAATAATGAACAGGGTTTGTGTTGATTTTTGAAATAAGGAATGCAAAAGTAGGAAATTTTTTGATCAAAATGCCATAAATCAAATCTTTTACAAACCTTTCACTTTCATAATGGCCTATATCCGCAAGAATTAATTGTTCATTTGCCTCAAAAAAATCATGATATTTAAGATCAGCGGTAAGAAATACATCAGCTCCTGCTTTCTTTGCTTCTGAAATTAAAAATGCTCCTGACCCGGTACAAACTGCCACCCTGAAAATCTTTTTTTCTGTCAATTCTGAATGCCGGAGGAAAGGAATCCCTAACTGAGTCTTCACATATTCAAGAAATTGCGGTCCGGATATCGCTGCATTCAATTCTCCGACCATCCCGCTGCCTGAGAATCCGGCAGTATTAGAAAGCGGATAGATATCATAAGCAACATCCTCGTAAGGATGATTTTTTATGAGGGCGGTGACAAGCTTATGTTCTAAAAACCTTGGAAATATCACTTCAATGCGTATTTCAGGTTCAACATGAACAACATTTTTTTCACCGACAAAAGGATGTGCATTGTCAGATGCCCTGAATGTGCCCTGTCCGGCAACATTGTAACTGCAATAGTCGTAATCGCCGATATGACCTGCTCCTGCTTCAAATAATGCCTGCCGTACATTATCAGCGTGATCAACCGGGCAAAAGGTAACCAGTTTCGACAGTAATCCCCTTCCCGGGGAAAGGATCCTGCACTTTTTTATTCCAAGGAGATCACACACCCAGGCATTTAATCCGTTGACTGAATTATCAAGGTTAGTATGCATGGCATAAACAGCAATCTTGTTTTGGATGGCTTTCACCGTGAGCCTTTGAACATTGTCAGCTCCGACCAGCCGTTTCAACCCTTTAAAGATCAGGGGATGATGTGAGATCACGAGGTTGCAATTATTTTGAATCGCTTCATCCAAAACCTCGCCGGTGATGTCAAGCGCGATCAGGGCTCCGTAGATTTCCATTTCATGTGTACCGAGGATCAGTCCGGCGTTGTCGTATTCTTCCTGGAACTCGAGAGGAACAAAGCTTTCAAGGGCTCGTGAGATTTCGTGTAAAATCATGGATATAAAATGAATTACGAATTACGAATAATTTGCTGTGCATATTTGTGATGTATTGTAGATATGAATACAAAAATACGTTTCTTTTTATCCTTTTATAAAAAATATGTACCCTGACAAGTTTTTGGTTCATTTTTTTTCTAATTTCGCTTTTTTCTTAAATATGAGGATTTTACAAATACTTTTATTCCCTTTTTCCATTGGTTACGGAATGGTCATGATGGTGCGGAACCTCATGTTTGATCTGGGGATCCTTCCTTCTGAAAAGTTCGATGTACCGGTTATTTCTGTCGGGAACCTATCAACCGGCGGAACGGGAAAGACCCCGCACATCGAGTATCTTGCCCGTCTTCTTGGCGATAGTGTTCGTACCGCGATACTTAGCCGTGGCTATGCAAGAGAGAGTAAAGGTTTTATTCTGGCTTCGAGGAATTCAGATGTCAAAGATATCGGCGACGAACCGCTTCAGTTTGTAAGGAAGTTTCAAAACATCAAGGTTGCTGTTGATGAAAGAAGAGTCAGGGGAATTGAAAAACTGATCGATAAATTTCCCGGCACAGGGCTTATTTTGCTGGATGATGCCTTTCAGCACCGCTGGGTAAAACCAGGTATTTCAATCCTTCTTACTGATTATCATCATCCTTTTATGAAGGATTATGTCATTCCTTCAGGACGGTTGAGGGAATTCCGGTCCGGAGCGAAGCGGGCAGACGTGATCATCGTGACAAAAACGCCGAAGGTTCTTTCCCCCATCACCCGGAGAACAATACAGGATCTTCTTTTCCTTTATTACATATGATTCTTTCTTGCCCGTGAATGAGGAACAGGATATGGCAATTCTTAATAAGTTAAGTTATATTCTGTTATTTACCGGTATTGCAAATGATTATCCTCTCCAGGAGGAGATCCGGAGAAAATGTTCCGATTTAGCCGTAATTAAATTCCCTGATCATCATAAATACGATATGAAAGACCTGGAAAATATCAAACAACGGTTCATTGATCTTCCTACCCGGAAAAAAATCATCCTGACGACCGAAAAAGATATGACGCGGTTGAAAAATCCTGAGTTCAGGAATTTCCTGAAAGATCTTCCGTTATTTTACCTCCCGATTGAAATCGAATTTCATGAGAAAGACAAGCAGGAATTTGATCAGTTGATTAAGGATTATGTTATAAGAAACCAAAGAAAGCATTGATTTCTTACAAGCTCGGATATCTTTGATTAATCTAATTGAGGTTTATATCCATTATTTTTAATTTCCACCGGATCCCGATCCTGCATTTCTTTTGGTGCAGGGGAATAATTGCAAGGCTGGCAGCAACCAGGCAACTGCTAATGATCAAAGTCTGCTCGTGAAAGATCCGTTCCTTGTTGATGAGGTCATTAAACGAATCAAGAACAAAATATCCGGCTCCGGCTATAAACAGGAAATCTGTCATTAGCTTTGGGAAATGATAATGTTTGTAAACAGCTCCGATATCCGATACGGGGATTGTTGTACGGGGGCCAATCGTGATTGATGTATCGGTAAGTGCCCATAAATAACTTTTTAGGATTACTTTCTGTTTTTTCGTCTGTATTTTCACGTCATCGCCAAGGTGAAATCCGTAACGTGTCGGGGTCCCGATCTTTTCCACTACCATTGTCATCTGGGCAAACAATCCTGTGCAGACTGTCAAAAGAATAACCAACAATACCGACTTTCTCATGACCTGAATAATTATGCTAAATTAATATATTTTTAGCCTCAGATGATCGGGAAAGTGAAGAATTTTCAAGTAAGCCTCGATGTGGTAAGATTGTAAGATGGCAAAATCATTTTAATGTGAAAGGGTAACTATATATAGTCAAAATTTTTGTAAACTTGCATAATAATGTGATCTATATGAAATACTTTTCTCATTTCCTTTTTCTTTTAATATCATTATGGTTGATCACCGGATGTATAAAGAAACAAACGGAACAGAACTATCGGTCTTTCCCGTTGAGCAAGGCTGAAAAATTAATGAACCTGTACGATTCACTGGTTAATGTCACGAAAGCGAACAATTACTCAATCGCATATTCCTATGCTAAAAAAGCGCTGGTCACAGGGCTACAGTCGCATAATCCGGAAGTTCTGGCTAAGGCATTTATCCTGATGGGAATTGTTTATAAAGACAAAAGGAATGATTCAAGTTATTTCTATTATAACCAAGCGATGACAATTATTGAACAAAAGAACCTTAAAGCTCTTAAACCTTATATGTTCTATAATTTTTCGACTCTTTACCATGCTTCACGTGATTTCAAAATGACGATGGTTTTATTGGATTCTGCTATCCATTTAGCCGCTGATGCGAAGAATTTTGTCGTACTGTCGAATGCATATAACGAATTAGGGAATCTGAATGAGGACATCCATGATAAAGAGAATGCCAAAACTATGTTTGATTCTTCCTTTCATATAGCTGAGAGACACCAGTTATTCAAGCAAATGGGAGTATCCTTAGGGAATCTGGCACTCTTTGAATCAGACACTGACAAGAGTATCCAATTACAAAGACAGGCAATCCGATTATTGGAGAATCAGACAGGAACGGAAGAAGCAAAAGCAATCATCCTAAATAATATTGGTTTAGCATTTACCATTCCTGACAGTTCCATTAAATATTATCGATTGGCAACCCATAGCGTAGATTCCGGAGGTTCAAATGAAGTAAAAATTGGAGCCCTG
>CAZUYY010000039.1:0-11610 GCA_964624935.1 uncultured Prolixibacteraceae bacterium | reverse complement strand
ATCAATTCTTTTTTATGAATCCGGAAGAAAACTTAGACGAAGAAAAACGCAGAAACTATCATGAGCTGAAAAGTAAGCTTGAGAATGCCCTTGACAAGGTAGCCCGGACGAATGACTTTCGTGAAGCCAAAGGATACCTGATAGAAGTACAGGGCAGTTTTAAGGGATTAAAGTTACAAAGTGAAGAGCGGGAAGAACTTTACCACAGACTACAGAAAGCATTTGATAAAGTCAACGACCAAATTGAGGAAGAACGCAGGAATTTTGAAAATGAAGTTTTCACGAACTATTTAGATCTAAAAGCCAAGGTCGATGAGGCAGTTTTATTGTCCGGCAATCCTGAGAATTTTAAAGAAACATGGGATTTTCTCATTGAAGTGCAGTCCCTTTTCAAAGGAACCAGACTTTTACGGGAACGACGTGAAGAACTTTACATGCTTCTCCAGGGCGCTTTTGATAATATGAAGGCTTTACGTGAAAAGGAACAATCGGATTTTGAAAAAGAGGCATTTACCAATTATGACCGCTTGAAGGTATTGGTGGAAAAGGGTTTCAACCAGGCCAGGGAAACAAATCAGTACAAAGAGACCAGGGAATTTCTGAAAAAGATCCAATCCGAATTCCGGGGCACCAGACTGACCAGGGAGCAGAGGGAAGAACTCTATTCCCGTCTGCAGACCGCTTTTGATATTCTGGGTAAGCGGCTCGATGAATTTTTCCGGCAGAAGAAAAAGAATTGGGAAGTAAAAATGCAATATAAACTTTCTGAATATACAACGGATATTTTTGATTTGGAAGAAAGCCTGAGAAAAGACCGGGCTTACCTTAAAGACTTAGAAGACCAATTGGATATTGCAGATTCAGGCGGAAAAGGAAACATTGCTATTACAGGGTTGAAGTCCAGAATTGATTCAACCACTGCAACTATCGATAGAAAGGAACAACAGATCAAAGAGCTGGAATCTGACATGAATGAATTGAAATTCCGGTTGGAACAAGGAGAATAAACAAATAACAAAATAGTAAAATGGCAAGAAAGTATTTTACTATCTTGCCATTTTACATTTTACAAATTGCCATTTGATTTAGGCAACTAATGAATGCAACCGGATTGTTCTTCCGGATTTTTTACAATCAATTTAATTTTATGAATCTTTTCGAAATTGACGTTTTATCCGTAGTTACAATTACTATGAACAACCCTTCTTCAAATGAAGATGCATTTACCTGCATCTTTTGGGTCCCGGAAGGTTGATTATAATATTGTTCATTATAAATTTTTACTCCACTGACATTATAAACGGATAAATTAACGTTTGAAATTTCATCCAGGGAAAATTCAATTGTAAATGTGCTTCTGACAGGATTAGGATATAAATTCAGAGTGCTGGGTTCTACAGTAGAAATTATAGTATCATTTGATTCTTCATCCTTATGTCCAATCCATAAGGTCAGGAAAGTTTGTTGATTGCCATATGTAACTCCATTAATATTAATGGCATAAGCCCTCACATAATAAAAGGTATGACTATTCAGACCAGTGATATAGCTTGTAAATTTACCGGTTCCTGACCCATCTTTGGTATGTGGATTGCTTATTGTCGGATTTTGCGTGGTGCTCCAACATACCCCTCTTGCTGTTACTGTAGTTCCTCCATCGGAAGTAACATCACCACCACAGGTTGCTGTATTACTATTAATGTTAGTTACGGTATTGGTCGTTACTCTTGCTAATGTGGATTTCAGGGTAGTAAAACTTCGTTGATTTCCATATACTGTTCCAAATGCATTCGTCGCATACGCCCTGATATAATAAAGTGTACCATCTGTTA
The DNA here is from genome assembly GCA_964624935.1 of uncultured Prolixibacteraceae bacterium. GTDB lineage: Bacteria > Bacteroidota > Bacteroidia > Bacteroidales > FEN-979 > FEN-979. The sequence continues at coordinate 9,778 of CAZUYY010000039.1, read as the reverse complement.
AACCCGCAACATCGCTCACAAATGCTCCGATTCCACTTCCATCTGTAGTATAATTATTTGCAATTGTTGGATTTTGCGATGTACTCCAACATACACCTCTTTCTGTTACTGTACTGCCTCCATCTGAGGTGATATTACCGCCGCTTGTTGCTGTAGTTTGAGTGATAGAAGTGACAGTATCAGTAGTCACTGTTGGCAGAGTCAACGTCGTAAATGATTCTTCATTTCCATATGCAGTTCCTACACTGTTGGTGGCGTAAGCTCTAAGATAATAAAGTGTACCACCCGTTAATCCGGTGATGTTGCTTACGAAGGATCCGGTTCCAGAACCATCGGTTGTATGATCACAAGAAGAGATTACAGGATCATCGGTAGTACTCCAGCAAACGCCTCTTGCTGTTACTGCTGTTCCACCATTTGATGTCACATTACCACCGCTTGTTGCCGCGGTTTGGGTTATATTTGTGACAGTACTGGTAGTTACGACTGGCAAAGTCAATGTCGTGAATGATACTTGATTTCCATATGCAGTGCCTGCACTATTAGTGGCGTAAGCTCTCACGTAATAAAGAGTACTACCTGTTAATCCTGTGATATTACTCACAAATGCTCCTGTTCCAATTCCATCTGTTGTATGGCTATTTGAAATAGTTGGTGAAGCAGAAGTGCTCCAACAGACACCTCTTGCTGTTACTGTGGAACCACCATTTGAAGTGACGTTGCCACCGCTTGTAGCCGTGGTCTGAGTTATGTTTGTGACATTGTCTGTAGTCACAGTTGGCAAGGTCAATGTCGTAAATGATACTTGATTTCCGTATGCAGTTCCTGCGCTATTGGTGGCGTAAGCTCTCACGTAATAAAGAGTCCCACCTGTTAATCCTGTGATATTGCTTACAAAAAATCCGGTTCCACTCCCATCGGTTGTATGGTTACAGGTAATTACAGGGTTAGGAGTAGTATTCCAGCAAACACCTCTTAATGTTACTGAACTACTTCCACCTGAAGTGACGTCACCTCCACTTGTTGCCGTGGTTTGATTTATGTTTGTGACACTATCAGTAGTTACAGTTGGAATAGTTGAATTTGCTGTTGATTCATAAACTCCAATATCGGGAGATGATCCCTGCCACCTTGGATCGCCAAATTTATCTAACGTGATTCCTTTTGTTTCCGGGTAGCCGGCGTCTATCAATGGAGAACCCGGATTAGTCTTATAAGTGGTATCAGTGAACATTGCAGGAGCTATCGTTGCAGAAGAAAAATTATTTCTGATTGTTATTCCTGAATAGCCATTATTAACTATGTAATTTCCTGCAACTCCCGGATTGATGATCGCATTATCTTCAATCACAGAGGCGGTAGCCTTTTGACTTGCAAAGACAATGCCGGAAGTTTTTGGACTGATGATTGTGTTAAACATAAGGTCGAATTCAGAGCCTTGAATAGCTGTACAATCATTTGTATAAATACCGTATTTCGGATAAGATTGATTACCCGGATAAAAATTGTATCCCGGAGAAACGATAACATTATTGTAAACTTTAGAACCACCAAGTCCCAGATTGTCAATTCCATCTCCCTTGCCATATTCAATGTAATTATTGTAGCAGTCACCCTGGTCGCCACCTCCTAGTATAATCCCTGTCATTTGAGCATATACTCCTTGCTGACTATCATATTGAACAAGATTATCATGTACTGATAATTGCAATGCAGAAGCTACTTGTATACCGTCATATCCTGTATGCCTGACAATGTTATTATAAATCTGACAACCAACAAGAATTGATGGCAGGACAGTTGAGTCGTTTCCGTTACAAGTTAATGTTTCCCCACTGTAAAAGCTTGATCCTATGTACATTCCCTCGGTGGTCGTATTCTGAATGAACAAATCGTGAATTATAGTGTTGTATTGAGTGAAATTACTACGATAGGCATATCCGCCGCAAGCAGGATCGGTCTTTGCAACTATCCCTCTAATCCCTGTGCTATCAATAGAAATGTGATTTACTTCAATATCAGAACTCAAATCGCCGATTGTAACACCATCTCCATTAGTCTGCAGAACCTGAAATCCATAAGGTGCACTTGTTCCTGTGCCTGTAAACTTTATGTATCTGCATCCACCAATTTTTATTCCGTAGGTAAAATTTCTTCCTATAGTCACGATTCCACCCTGATTTATGACTACAATCGGGGCAGTTGAACTACCGGTAAAATTCATCAGGTAGATATAAGCTTTATTTCCACTTGTCATCAATAAAGTATCGCCGCCGTGCAAAGTATTATACGGGGCTGATGTTCCAACCAGATAACAGGTAGCAGGTGGTACTACTACGTGAGCTGCATAAATTAAATTTGCCAGAAACATGGCAAATATTAACATGGTTGATCTTTTTGCTTTTGTTTTCATGGGGTTCTTTTTTAGTTAATAATGATTACTGTTAGCAAACATGAAACACTTCCAGGTATTAGTATCGTTCATATTCTTCAATTTTACAGTATTAAATTACTTTGTTTAATTGACGTTGCGATCTTATCTAAACTATTGACCCTGAATAAATTTCGATTAATCATTGAAAATATAGTTTGTAAAAGTATCTGTAAAGACAGTATCCTTTTCTAAGGGTTTACTAGGAATAATTTAAATAGCTTTATTTTGAACGTATCTAAAAATAAAAAATTGATATTCAAAGTGATATAAATAATTTCTAAATTAAATTTGTTGGTGGATTAAATAAAAATAGTTATATAGATAATTAAATTTGAAATACAACACGACTACGCGGTTTTTTTTGTTACAGAATCAGTAAGCGCTGAAATTGATCTACAACAGAATCCCTTGATAAGATTAAAACGGTTTCAGGCTTTCATATATATATCGGGTTTGTAAGTTCCTTATCTGAAGTTTTAGTATTCAAAAGAATGTGACAAATAAGGATCTTTCCTTTTCTTGAAATTCATTAAACCGACTGATATTTGATGAAATGAAAAAAGAGGGATATAAAATTAGGTACTAATACAACTATTTATTAAACTTGCACTGAAAATAGAATCAATTTGAGTAGGTTTTAGAGGTGACCATTATTTTAAAATTTAAAAAAACAAACTATGAAAGGAAATCCAAAATTAATCACAATCCTGAATTCGCTTCTGGCAGAGGAACTTACTGCTATAAATCAGTACATGCTTCATTCTGAAATGTGCGAAAACTGGGGTTACAGTAAACTTCACACAGCCATCAAAAAACAGGCTATGGATGAAATGCACCATGCCGAATGGCTTATCGAACGAATCATTTTTTTAGACGGTTCACCAACGGTCTCCAAACTTAATCCTATGAAGATTGGTAAAACTGTTTCAGAAATGATTAAAAATACCAATACAGATGAACTTGATGCAGTGCTCAATTATAATAATGCCATCAAACTCGCACGCGAGGTTGGTGATCAAAGCACTGCCGACTTGCTGACCAAAATACTAAAAATGGAAGAAGACCATGTAGATTGGGCAGAAATCCAACGTACACAGATCGAACAAATGGGATTGGAGAATTATCTTCTTGCTCAAAACTGAAAATTCCACAAAGTAGTCCCATCAGAGTAATTTCGCAAATCATTGTGAGGGGGAACCTGTTTATTCTTTCATAAACTTTTTAACTGCAATTCCGTTATCTGTTTTTAGTTTCACAACATATATCCCACGGGGTAAAGATGAAACATCGATATCTGCTTGATTTTCGATTTCGGCCAGGCTTTTTATTATTTGCCCCTGGGTATTCAGGATTTCAATTTCAGATTTTTGTGGAGTTTTAATAGTTATACTACTTATAGCAGGGTTTGGATAAATAGAAAATGAGGCATCTTTTTCTAATGCATTAATTCCGTTAATTTCGGAGAGCGGGCGCTGCCAAACTCCTCCGGCATTGATACCCGAATATAAATAATTCCCTGAAGGGCAAAGCGTAAGTACTGGCGCTCCAACCAACCCATCGCTTATTGAAAGCCAATTATTGCCGTAATCGTAACTTGCAAATACTTCACCAGTGCCCGTTCCGGCAAATACAGCAGTACCATTCATCCCCAGACAACGAATATTTGATTGAGATGGCAAACCATTTGAAGCCGGATTCCACGTTGTCCCGTTATTGTTTGTAGAAAATACTCCATTTGATCTTGTTCCGGCGAACAGATAACCATTGACTAATTGAAGTGAAGTAATATAACCTGTGGTCAGACCATTATTGACAGGGATCCAGTTCGTGCCATAATTACTGGAAATATAAACTCCGCTGTCGGCTGTTGCTGTGAATACTTTTGAACCATCAGAGGTCAGGGCTGTTATATTATAACATCCAAGACCCGAATTTACAGCACTCCAGTTTGAACCGCTATTGGTTGAAACAAATACACCTGCCTCGCCGCTTCCGGCAAACACTTTACTTCCGCAAAACGTGAACGACTGAATAAAGTCGCTGGTAAGACCTGTATTGCATGTTGTAAAAGAAGAGCCATTATCTGTTGATTTATAAATGCCCAACATGTCTGTGCCGGCAAAAACCAATGGGCCATTCGATATGACAGATCGTATTTCAACTGTGCCAATGTCATTGTTTTTTGTCCACGTGGAACCACCATCGGGTGAGGTAAAGAGTCCGGAACCATGCGAACCGGCAACTAAAGTTGTTACACTCGAAGTTAGCGAACCGACGCAGGCTTTAAAAGTGATACCATTTGTACAAAATGTCCAACTGGCGCCATTGTTCGTGCTTTTATAAATATGTCCGCTGCTTACCCCGACGAATAATACAGAGTTGCTATTCCCGATAGCCCAAAGATCTTTTTCTGATAAACCTGAATTGGAGATTGTCCATGTTTGCCCTGAATCGGCCGAAATATATACTCCGCCACCATATGATCCGGCGAAAAGATAATCATTCAGGCTGGTAAATCCTTTTACCGAAGGTATGTTGGTCCCAAGAGCTGTCCAGAAGTTACCTTTATTCGATGATACAAATACACCCGAACTGAGTGTGCTTAAATATAGCTTACCGGCGAAATAATAGAGCGACATGATATCCGGGTCGGGAAGACCATTGTTGATGGGTGTCCAGCTATTTCCCATATCAACGGACCTGTAGCAACCGTTCATATAGGTCCCTGCATAAATATTTGTATCATCAGTTGCCAGCCAGTAAACGTATTTTGCAGGCATTCCGTTGTTCACTGCCGTCCAGGTAGTACCGGTGTCGGCACTGCGGTATATCCCCCGCAAATAAGTACCGGCAAATAACATATTGTTACAAGCTACAATTGTTTTTACGTACATCCCGTAAAGATCTTCACCTGCCGGTTCCCACGTAATTCCATGATTATTTGAACGGAATACATTCTCATCCGTTGAAACGAAAACATAGCTGCCAATCAAGGCAAAAGATTTTGTATCACAACTTACTAAACCACTATCACGAAACGACCAGGATGTGCCCTCATTCTCAGTCGTAAGTACTCCGCCACCTGTAGCAGCATAAACAGTGGTGTCGTCAAAGATAAAATTCCTGACATATCCACCGGCTGGCCCATTTGTCGGCTGCCACTGGGCTTTTGCTGACATCATAAAACAAATTGATGCTAAAGTTAGTAGGACCTTTTTCATTTTTTATTTCTAATCATTTTTCTGAATCAACGTTGTTTTGAATAATTATCAGTCTCGGACTATTACTTCGTTGGTGGTAATTAAACATGCAGATTTCAATAAAAATTTTTGCTTTTTATTTTCAAATTTACAAAAAAACCAAACTGGGCCTGTTTTCTTATCTTTGCAATGCATTTTATCTTCGCCTTAGTTACTCTGCTCTAATCTTAAAAGGATAGGTCTATAACCTGATGAAAAAAGATGTCCTGATTTATTTTACGGGGAAAATTATCCCTTCCCTGGTCAATCTTGCAATCATCATACTGGCAGTCAGGTTTCTTGGGAAAGCTGAATATGGGAAATACTCTCTCGTTTTTTATGCAACCATGCTGCTCAGCACGCTCACTTTCGGGTGGATCCAACAGAGCATTCTTCGCTTTCTGAGCGCTTATCCCGGAGAACAGGTCCTCGTGATCAACCGTTTCTTTTTCCTGACAATGATGAGCACCGTGTCGGCTGTCATTACTGGGATATTCCTATGCATTCTCTACTTTCAACTCCCATGGTCTTATACTGCAATTGTCATCGTTTACATTTTTATGTACAACCTTTTTCTTTTTCATCTTACATTAAACCAGACTAAAGGAAAATCGTTACGTTACGCCATTCTTGAAGGAACATACAACCTGTTTTTTATTGCTCTGTTCCTCCTGTTGGTGATGGTTTTTAACCGGCATTTATTTATTGTTCTTTTTATTGCAATGGTTTTAAGTCTTCTCTTGACCGAATTTTTAAGAATTACAGTCCTTCCCGAAGGAAAGGTAGGTCTGGATCCTTCAAGAATATATTTTCATACCGGTTTCACTAAAAAGGTATTCACTTTTGGATTTCCGATAACCATCTGGCTTTTCCTTTCCTATTTTTTAAATATATCCGACCGGTTTATCATCAAAGAGTTCACCAGTTATGAAAATGTGGGCACTTATTCGGCTATCAAGGATTTTATTATAAAAATCGCGACTTTCTCAACAATCCCGATTATTTTGGCCTTCCATCCGATGATCGTCGAGAGATGGAACACCGACCGTAAGAAAGAGGCTATAAAACTGATCCTGGAAGGGTTGAATTATTGTTTTGTGATTGCCGTTGGGGTTCTTTTCGTATTTATGATCTTTCAGAATATTTTTTATGAGAGAATATTGCATCTGCAGGTAATGAGGCAATTTCTGGTGTCGGCGACACTGATCGGGTCAGCTTTTCTATGGCAGGCAGCCCTGTTGCTGCACAAACCCCTGGAATTGTTACTGAAGCCCCGGCTGATGCTGATAGCCATTGTGGCCGCACTGTTGGTAAACGCACTGGCCAACCTGATCTTTGTACCTGTTTATGGGTACCCGGCTTCTGCGGTCATATCTTTAGTTTCGGTTCTTACATATATAATCATTATTTTCGTTTTTTTAATCAGGTTCCGGAAACTAGGGTTGCTTAGGTAGATAATATTACTGTACCTCTTATGAATCAAACCGACATCCTGATCATCGGTGTTATCTATAATACCTATCCTGAGACTATTCGATACCTGGATAGCATTTCACCCATGGCATCGGGCAAAATTGTCCTCATCCTGGTTGATAACAGTGACAAGAAGAAACCTGCAGAGTTCCCGGAAAAAATCAGAGGCTATCCCTTTGTTCATTACTTTGAAACAGGAAAGAACCTGGGATATTTTGGTGGAGCGAGAGAGGGAATGAAGTACTATCTCGGGGAACATTCAACATACCCGACATGGATTCTGATAACCAATGTCGATATTGTTTTCACACGGTCGTTCTTTGACCAGTTAAATACAATTGGTGATCAGGAGAACCTTGGCGTTGTTGCTCCTTCGATCATTTCAAAAAAATGGAATATCGATTATAATCCGGAAATCCTGGTGCGATATTCAAAGAGGAGACTTCAATTTTATTTGTTTATATATTCGAGTTTTCTGATTCATAACTTATTTCTGATTGGTGCGTATTTAAAAAAACGGATTATTGGTTTGCGAAAGAGGAAAAAAGAAATTCCGATCTTCCCCCGACCAGCCAAAAAAAAGATCTATGCGCCGCATGGTTCCTGCCTGGTTTTTCACCGCAACTATTTTAATCGTGGGGGAGCGCTTGACCTGCCCAATTTTTTATTTGGAGAGGAGATCCTGATTGGCGAAACTGCCCTGCAATCAGGATTGGATATTGTTTATTATCCCGAGATGATAATTCTTGATTATGAACACGCATCAACGGGATTTTTTATGACACCGGTTATGAACCGTTATTACCGGCAGGCAATTATATCAATTCTTGATCGTTATTATTATTAGACCAAAATTCAGATCCTGATCTTGTTCATCGAACCTGTTCATAACGAAGATTTACCAAAGTCCGAGAAAGAAAAAGCATTCATTTTTTTGGTCTTATTAATATACAGCGCAGTAGCAATAACAGGGATATTCTTTCATCCATTATGGAGGGATGAATTTCACACATGGTCGATTGCCGGCGCCAGCTCTTCAATAAAAGAACTGCTCCAGAATAAAGTTTATGAAGGACATCCCAACTTATGGTACCTCCTTTTATATGCCTTAAGATTTTTGAGTGACAATCCCTTGTCCATGCAATTAATGCATGTCATGATTGCCATCGCTACTGTTTTCCTTGTTCTTAAATATGCACCGTTTACCCGACATCAGAAGATACTTCTCGTCTTTGGGTATTTTTATTTGTTTGAGTATGCCCTGATCAGCCGCAATTATGCCATTGGCGTTTTCCTGATCACGCTTTTACTGACATTATACCGGTACCGCCAGCGTTTTCTTTTCCCGTTGTCCCTGATTTTATTTTTACTTGCCCAGACAAGTGTTTTCGGCCTTATATTGACTGTCGCATTCATGCTTACGTGGACCTTTGAATTTATTTTTTCCAGCGCATTCCGGATTGATCTTCTCAGGCAAAAATTGATACTGCTTCTTAGCATTCTGATGATCACTGCCGGAATTACCTTGTCTCTTTACTCGATTATCCCTCCGGCTTCAGGATATTTCGCTGGATCATCGCATTTTTCGCTGGTACAGATGACCCTTCGTGAAACCATCCGGACTGTGGCAACGGTATGGAAGGCATGGTTTCCTGTCCCCAGGCTGAATCTCCAATTCTGGAATAGCAATATAATCAGGATTGAAATCATTCAGGCCATTCTTTCATTGGTACTGGTATTTTCAGCAGGAATCTTCTTTATTAAACGTCCCGTGATTTTTTTTCTTTATATAACCGGAATGACCGGGATCATTGCCTTTATACTGATGTATTATTATGGGTACATACGTCATCACGGACATCTTTACATACTCCTGATCACATGTCTTTGGATCAAATCATTTTACCGGGAAAACAATAATACACTGCATTATCGTATTTCTGAAAAATTCCATGGCTGGCTGAATAAAAATGCAAGCCGCATTTTTTTGATCCTTCTTGCAGTTCAGATGTTTGCCGGGATCTATGCATACACGGTTCAGCTTTTTGTGCCCTTTTCGGCTTCCAGAATAACTGCCAGATACATACGGGAGCAAAATCTTGACAGGTTTCTTATTGCAGGTGACGCGGATGTAGCGTTGGAACCTGTGCTGGGTTATTTAAATAAAGAGGCCTTCTTCTTTTCCAGGAATGCATTCAGTAATTATCTGATCTATGATCAAAGACGCAACATTCCCACTCATTCCACTGTGCTTGTCATGGCCGACAGTTTGATTACAGTACATGGCGATACGATTCTTCTGGTAATGAATTATCCTTTGAAAGAGCACCCGGGGCTGAACCTTAGAAAAGTTCAGTCATTCGAAAAAAGTATCCGGTATGATGAAATATATTACCTTTATTTGTTGTGTTCTATGGAAAACAAGCCAGCTTTGTCTTCAAGAGAAATAATAAAACAAACTGAAGCTCAATATAATCAAAGAACCGATGCAGCCTTTTGTCAGTGTTATAGTTCCCTGTTTCAACGAAAAGAAATACATCCGGACATTTATTGAAAACATCCTTCAACAGGATTATCCAAAAGACCGGCTTGAGGTTTTTATTATTGATGGTATGAGTAGCGACGGTACCCG
>CAZUYY010000038.1:0-11788 GCA_964624935.1 uncultured Prolixibacteraceae bacterium | reverse complement strand
GAAAAGACGTACGGTTTTAGTGTGAGGTGTGTCAGGAATAATTAACAAATCCTGATCAATCCCGGTGCTTAGTTTTTTACACAGCGAACTGAAAACCCGATGTTCTTGGCGCCACCTTTTCTGAATATTGCATTGGAGTTATAGACCAAATAAACATGGTAGCCATCCGTAGATGAAGCTGCAGTTGAGCTCCATATCCACACGTATTCACCATTTAGGTAAAAGAAACCATTCGAGTAACGACTGCCTGAGGGGACTCCCGTGAATCCGGTACTGTTAGTTGCCCCGGTATTTGGTGACCACCAATGTGTTGTGCCGGCTTCCTTTAATTTGCCGCCGGCCGTGGTACTGTCGGCCAGATAGGTAATTAATGTCAGCCATTCTGCATAGGTAGGCACATGCCAGCCGGTGGGTGCTAATTTACCCGTGTTTACAGCGTACCAATTGTACAATGCCCCATATGGATTCTTATAGGTCGATTCATCATTGTTGTACCAGCAATAGGCGGCCGTAGAATCGGTTGACCATGCTGTGCCATCGGTTACAAGAGGTATGGATGTACCATCATTGTATTTCGTGGTTTTCAGGTTTGCAGCCATCCAGGTTTGTGTGCCAATGACCACGGTAGGATAAACGTTGCCGTCAGCATCGGTCACGGTAGGGCCTGATGTCGGATTGCTGCTACTGGTGCTGCTACTTTTCTTGCAACTGTAACATAAGATCATTACACATCCCAGTATCATCAATGGGTAAATCAATTTTCCTCTTTTTTTCATGTCAGTTTGGTTTTTAATGAAGTTAATAATTTTGAGTTCTATGTTTCTGAAGTATTCATCGGGTACAAATTTACAAGTATCCATTTTATTTACAAGTGATATATTATTATTGTAAAATTAATCATCAGAACCCCACCCCCGGTTTTTATAGTTTAATAACACGTTTCGTCAGCACAAATGTTCCGCACGTATTGGAAGCTTTCAGTTGAAGCACATACTCGCCGGATTGGAATTTATCGCCAGTACTTAACTCAATTTCATTTTTCCCGGAAGGTAAATCATTCTTATAAATTTTTTCTATGATTTTCCCGGTCATGTCAAGGAGTGATAATTCAATATCTGACTTCAGATGTAAATCGAAAAATACCGTGGTAGTGTTATTAAATGGATCAGGGAAGTTCAGAAATTCAGTAATCATTGCCATGGAATTAATCTCATTAACACCGTTTGTTCCTACGGGTACCAGATACCCGCCATTTACGAGGTTATATATTAAACCGCCAAGACCCGGATTAGTTGAGGGCGTATAAAATACATCATTCCCATTTCCGGTAATGTTCGATACAGAGGTTCCGGAAATGCATGGATCAGTTATCAATCCATTGATATAAGAAGTCGATGTTACCGTCCATGTACTGTTGCAGTCCATCGTCAATGTTACTGATTTCGCAGTGTTTGAATGATTAATAGCGCCGGTAAATGCAGATGAGGTTTGCAAAGTTATAAAGAGCTTGCTATAGATATCTGCATGGATCAGCCCCGACATAATTTGATGCTTAGCTGTTAAGTGCGTAAGCCCTCCGCTATCGGCAGATCCCTGGCCCCAGCTTCCTTTGATACATCTGATCAACGTATCGCAGCTATTTATTAGAGTTACACTATCCAATGTAATGATCGCCGTGGAGTTTGTATTATAAAACATCCCGCCAACTGTCCCGGTATAAGTAAATGATCCTCCGGTCATTGTTAAATAGCCAAGAGTTCCTGATGCATCCCCCGACATGCTTTGATAGATCATAGAACCCCATTTATTAAAATTGGCATTGACCGAGCAATTGTTCAGGAAAATATAATTTGCACCTTCTATGACCATGGATTCTGCACCGTTTGCAGTCAATGTAGCGTTGTTACAGGTTATGTTTCCTGTAGAATAGATTGCGGCTGAATTACTTCCGCCTGATGTGTATGTTCCGCCGGTTACGGTTATTGTACCGCCGCCCCTGTCTGTTGCTATGGTACTTGAGCTTCCACCCGAAGTTACTGCCGTATCGTTCGTAACCGTTATTGTTCCACCTCCGGCGCACATAATAGCATGGGCACCTCCTCCGGTTTGTGTTAATACATCAGATGAAGAGATAATAGTTGCAGCACCATAGGCATAGATACCATTAGCGCCACTTCCGCTTGAAGTGATTGTATTATTGGATGAATTAATGACTGCAGTTCCGTTGTTTATTGTCGCAAGCATGACTGCATTCAGCCCGTAAAAGCTACTACTATCCGATGAAGTAGTATTTCCTGTCGACGAAACAGAAGAAGTGGAAAGATTAAATGTACCTCCGGCAACTTTTACTGCCGATACATCGTTCGTTGATGATTGATAAGTTTTTCCTGATTGGGTAACATTACCACTGTTCTGGTAGTAAGTCTGGGCATGAACAGCGACGAACGAATTAATCACTGTTAACATCGCCAGCGAGCAGGCTTTAGTAAAATTCTTAAGGTTTGTTTTCATCTTATAGCCGACAGTGTTTATCGTGCTGTCTCCGCACTTTTAGAGTAATACACGCTTATAATCAAAAAGGAGCGAAGAAGCAAAATAATATGGATGATATTCATATCGCTTCTAAGCCCCTTAATGATTCATTAACCACAAAAACCATCTTTGATTTTCACAAACCGGTTTACCATCCGCTTTTAGCCTGACATAATGGATAGCAGATTTCGATTTGTTTTTTAATATAATCCTGTTTTTATGAATGGTTGCCTTGGTGAAGGAGAATCTAACAGAAAAAATATTGTTAACAGGTAATACGACAATGTTCAGATATATCGAAAATATCCGAGAAAAGAACGAAATGAATGATAAACCTAACCAGATCAGCTATTTATCGATCACAATTTTCCGAGATACACATTGGTGGCTGGTACGGAAGATCACAATGTAGATGCCATCAGGCAGATCCTGAAGATCCACCGGTACTTCAAGACTGCTTATTATATTCAGATAAGGAAGGTCAAAGACTTTTACCCCCATCATGTTGAATACCTCCAGGCAGCAATTATCCTGACATTCGCACTGAATGAGTGTTGTGAACTTTCCGTTATTCGGGTTCGGGTAAATGGTAAAAGCTGCGGCCACATGGTTAGTATCTATTCCCGACTCAACCTCTTGGCATGTGATTGCCGTAACATTAAGTGTCGTAGATACTAACGCTCTGCAACCAGCGGGTGTAGTGTAATTCACCGTCACTGTTTTGGCTCCAGGCAAAAGCCATTTAACAGCGATCTGATGAGTGGTAAATCCTGAATAGATTACACCACCTGAACCACCAAGCGTCCAGGAATAATTGGTCATTCCTGTTTCCGTTGTATAAGAAATTTCCGTTCCGACACAAGGAGTTGTGGGTCCAGTAATCGTAGGCACGGGGAGTGCATTCACGGTCACTGTTTTCACAGTTGGATTCGCAACAGGGCATCCGGAAGGTACGGTATAGGTCACAGAAATAGTATTTGCCCCTGCCGTAGTCCAATGTACATTTACTTGCATCGATCCCTGGCCGGATGTAATAGTTCCACCAGACGAAACGGCCCAGATATAATGGGTCATACCTGCAGTTGTGCTATAGGTGGCAGATGTATTGGCGCACAGGGTGAAGGTACCAGTTATTGGTGGAACAGGCGCCGATGTCACTGTTACATTGTATTGGGCAGGTGAGGGGGAACTGCACCCGCCACCATTTGAATAATTAACCCTGACCCATTGTGACCCTGAAACCGGCCAGATAACAGTAACAACGTTGGTGCCTGCACCGGCAGTAATGGTACCACCGGCTGATACGGTCCATGCGTAGCTGGTCATCCCGGACTGTGTTGTATAAACGTTTCCTGAAGATCCCTGGCAAACAGTGGTTGGTCCTGTGATCGTGGGAGTCATCAGTTGGCTTACTGTAATGTTGAATTGAGTATATGTCGCTGCACTGCATCCTGTCGGATCTGTATAGATGACCCTGACCCAATCTGATCCCACAGTCATCCATTCTATCGTGATGGTATTGCTGGTAGTGGTTCCTCCTGCTACGATGGTTGCCCCTCCGGAAGTTGTCCAGGTATAATTGGTCTTACCGGATTCAGTGGTATAAGTACCGGCAACACCTGGACAAAGTCCGCCGCTTCCAGTGATGGTTGGAACCGGTAATGCATTAACCGTAACATTTACCATCACAGGTGATGCCGCATTGCACCCACTGGAGTTAGCGTAATTGACTGAAACGTGCTGGGCTCCTCCTGAGGTCCATGTTACCGTAACGGTATTACTGGTCGATGTTCCCCCTGCGGTGATTGTGCCCCCGGATGAAACAATCCAGGTATAATTGCTCATACCTGTCTGTGTCGTATATACATTACCGGCAGTTCCTGCACACATTGAGGTAGGACCTGTAAAAGTCGGCTGCGGCAAGTTGTTTATAGTAACCTGGGCAGCAGCCGGAGAAGTGGCTCTGCAACCGGATAAATTCGTATAATTTACCGTTACTGATTGTGCGCCAGAAGTGTTCCATGTTACCGTGACAGTATTACTGGACGATGTTCCGCCTGCGGTTATCGTGCCACCTAATGAAACATTCCAGGTATAATTGGTCATACCAGTCTGTGTCGTGTATACATTACCGGGAGTTCCAGCACATATTGTTGTTGGTCCTGTAAGGGTCGGAAGCGGCAAAGGGCTAATGGTGACCTGGTAAGTAGCCGGAGAAGTAGCTGTACAGCCGAATGAATTCGTATAATTTACTGTTATTGAGTTGCTTCCTGCCGTATTCCAGGTAACCGTAACGGTATTGCTTGTGGAAGTGCCACCGGCAGTGATAGTCCCGCCCAATGTTACCCCCCAGATATAGTTTGACATTCCTGCCTGGGTAGTATAAACAACCCCGGTAGTTCCCACGCATAAATTATTATTCCCTGTGATAGTCGGCACAGGCAAAGGATTAACAGTTACTGGATAGATTGTGGCATTTGCAGCACTGCAGCCATAACTGTTCTTGTAATTGACACTCACCCATTGTGAGCCGGCTGAATTCCACTTAACTGTAACCGTATTGCTGGAAGTTGTTCCACCGGCAGTAATGATTCCGCCTGAAGAAACATTCCACAGGTAATTAGTCATACTGTTTTGTGTTGTATAAACATTTCCGGAACAGTTCGCACAAACAGATGCCGGGCCGGTAATCGTGGGGGAGGGTAGAGTCCCAGCGGTAACCTGGCCGTTCACATAATAAGTTGACGTAGGGTTGTCAAATAAGGGGCTTCTCTGGGAATCGAAGTAACGGCAATCCCAACCTAAATCATCAACGTTGTCGAAAGAGAGGACAGGACTTCCTGAGATATAAGTGAAATGAAGATCTGCAATTAATCCCCCCGAAGTGATCGTCTTGGCTGAAGTTCCCTGCCATTGAAGCATAAGCTTATGGGTGGTGCCTGATACAAGTGAATCCGCCACCGTAAGTCCTGAAAGAACAGGGTTCGTGTTGCTGAACGAGGTATAGGTCAGCATGGAAACGTCGTAATTAAGGCGTAATGATAAACCTGTAATATTGGTGAAATTAGTTACTGTCAATGGGATAGTGATCGAGGTATTGGGACAACCCGTAACCGAGCCGGCGGTGGTCACTGGTGCTGCAGGTTCATTTGCTGCATAGGCGAGAATACAAAGGTTGAATGGATACGACGTACTGCTCCCGATCGGAGTCCATGTATTTCCATCCGGGCTGATCCAACCCACGCCAGACATGATGACTGCCCCTGAAGACCAATCATCCACGACCGCTTCAACCGGGATAGGAGTATTGTAGCCAGGTGTATAGTACTTTGCCTTGATGTAAAATGAATTGCCAACAGGTATGTTCAATGGGGTAGGAAGATCCCAGGAATAGAAACCGTTCATAGGTGTCGGTATGTTTGTTATGGAATCGAGGAGACCAGAAAATGTGGATCCATTGAAATTACTATACACCGAAAGATCCATGGTCCCGTTGCCGGAAGCGACCCAGGAAGAAATCCTGATCACAGGGTACGTGGAAGTACTGATATATTTTTCCACAGCATAAGCAACAGGGGAGTTAAAACCGGTATCTACACATTCCCCAAGAGGGGCATAATTGTACTGTGCGAAGGTTGTACTCATCCTGTGCCTGTTGGGATAATAGCTGGCTTCGCTGTTAATTTGGGAATCGTTGTAGGAAATATAAAAATACCCGTTATCTCCCCACCCTGTACCCCAGCTATTCTTAATGAGCCATGCTCCCTGGCCGCCGGCAGTGGTTATCGTATCATTCCAGCCTGCGACGGTCACAGCATGGTTTGAGCTATTGGTCCCGCTGTAATAATAGGTGTTATTATTGCTATTATAATAAGAGCCGTCATAATAAAAAGCCGTATATGTAGCACCATAAGTCATCAGGGTTTGTTTGATCAGGTTCTCGTCGTTTGGCAGGAAGCGTTCATCAAATTCAAAAGAGGTCTGGGTGTTGCCGAGGTTAAGGCATGGTTGAGCGGTATCTATATAAGGATCCTGGCTATCAAGATAGTCTCCGGAAAACCGCGTTAAATAAGAGACCGACATCCAGCTATTGCCTCCGTCACAAGGCCCCAGGTCGAAACCGGCACAATTCTTCAGGTTGTTCTCGGAGAGATCGTAATCAGTAAATCCCATTTCTTTCCACCGGGATTCCATGGATCCATAGGTGGCAAAAGTCCAGCAGGAACCGCAGCCCCCCTGGTCTTTAACGGAAGTCATCATGCCAGGGGTCCGCAGGTCGTAAACAGAAGGAAAGCTACCTGATAATATCAGCGGATGATGATACTGTGCAGGTGAAGGGTAATTCCGTTTCGGTGAAGGCACTAAGCCAAGGTAATGACCCTGTGCGTCGGTTTGGCTTATTTTCCCGGCACGCAGATCCTTCATGTACTTGGTAAATGCAGGATTTAATGATGATTGGCCAAAGGATAAAAACGAAATGCAAAGGACAAACAGAAGAGTAAATATTTTTTTCATAGGACTATGAATGTAATGACACCACGAAGTTATGACAGTTTTTAATATCATTGTAAGGCGATGCAAAATATTTTGGGATCATTTCCCGTCCAATGAATGGCAGATCTCGCGGTTCACCTTACTTATCCTGGCAGAATCCATCTTTATTACTTTGCGGTCGTAGGTCATCATGCCGTTGACTTCGCTTTCGACGTCGGTAGTTTGGGTGTATATGGCAGCCGAGAATCCACGGTTGATCAGGTCTTTTAATTTTGCGGCCAGGTCAAGATAAGCTTGGGTCACCTCGTCGGCGGTCTTGTATTTTACATAGCCCCAGTTGCGGTCCTTGTCCCAGAGGTGGTTTTCGACGGCAAGGCCGAGGCCGCCGAATTCACCGAGAACTGTTGCCCTGTTGCCGTCGTATAAGGTCATACAGGGATCGGGATAATGATGGATGTCAAATATATCGCCGACGGGGTAGAAATTTCCACCGCTTGCCGGGTTGACCAGCCGCGTCGGGTCATAACTCTTTATCCATTGGGCGATCTCGACGGTCTTGAACTGCCCCCACGATTCATTGAATAGGATCCAGGTAACGACACACGGATTCGATTTCAGAAAGTCGATCATACTTCTCAATTCAGTCCTGTATTCCTCATCTGATTCGGGCGATCTTACGGCTTCTTTACCATTGAAGTATTGGTCGGTTTGCCATTCAGGACCCTCATCGCCGCTTGGCATATCCTGCCAGACAAGAATTCCCTCGTGGTCGCAATGATAATACCACCGCTGGGGCTCGACCTTCACATGCTTGCGGATGAGGTTGAAACCGAGCTCTTTGGTAACGACGATGTCCGATCTCAACGCTTCATCCGTTGGGGCGGTATAGAGACCATCGGGCCACCAGCCCTGGTCGAGCAGGCCGAAGGGAAAACAATTCCTGTTGTTGAGCTGTATCCTCACCACCCCGGAAGCATCCCGGAGGGTGGATATCTTACGCATTCCGAAATAGCTTTTGACGATTTCTACCGGTTTCCCGTTCAATAGCAGGGTAGCCTCGAGATCATATAAAAAAGGTGATTCGGGGCTCCACAGCCGGGGCGAGTGGATACCCACCAGGCACTCCTCTCCCGGATAGGCTCTTGCGATGCCGATTTCCTTGCCGTTTTCCAGCACTTTTACTTCTATTAACCCGTTGGGCATTTTCTGATTGACATTAGCCAGTATCGAAACTGAGCCCTGGTCGATATCGGGAACCGAAGTGATGCCGGTGATATAATCTTCGCTTACCGGTTCCAGCCACACTGTTTGCCATATACCTGTTACCGAGGTGTACCATATACCCCCGGGTTTTGTCACCTGTTTACCCCTGGGCTGAGATCCATTATCGGCAGGATCCCACACTCGGACGATGATTTTCTGTTCCCGGCCCGGCACCAGCAAAGGTGTAATATCGAAACTGAAGGGGGTATATCCACCCTTATGTGAACCTATTTTAATATTGTTGATCCACACGTCGGTTTTCCAGTCAACTGCCCCGAAGTTCAGGATGATCTGTTTTTTTTTCCAGGATGATGGAATGGTGAACGAGCGTGAGTACCAAAGCTCATTCTTTTCACCTATCGGACGCTGCACTCCCGAGAGGCTTGATTCGACAGGGTAAGGGACGAGTATCTTTCCCTCAAATTTTACGGGCACAGGCCCTCCTTTTGGAAGGATGGCATAATCCCAGAGACCGTTAAGACTTTGCCATTGCTCGCGTACAAGCATCGGGCGAGGGTACTCGGGCAATGGATTTAAGGGATCAACCTTGTCGGCCCAGGCTGTTCTGATCCTGTCGCCTGCCGGCTTCCATTGCTGGCATGGACTTATTAATCCTGCAAAAAGCAGTATTATGATCAGCAGATATCGGTTCATGAAATTTGAAATCAGATCGAAATTCAGACGTCGTTGATCGATATTCGATTGTTCAATAAACCAGTCAGAGGGAGATCAATTAGACCGGTTTGTCTGCTTGATGAATTTCTTTACTTCGACTGACCTGTTATTGGTCAGGCGGACAAAATAAACTCCGTCAGTCAGGCCTGATATGTCCACTCGTGTTTTCAGATCTGTAATTTGCCGCATCATTAGCTGCTGACCACGGATATCGACTATTGACAGGCTGGTTTCATTTTGTAAACCGGATAATTCTACCGTTATTTTATCTGTTGCAGGATCAGGATAAACTGACAATCTTAATTCTGTTATGTTATTAATCCCGGTGGTGTTGAGCGTATCAAATTTCATGACCGATGCATGATCCGAATTACCTTCATCCTTATATCCCACATAAGGGGTGGTACCATTCGGGCTAAAGGCCAAACTTGTATAATCAACAGCACCTGCTGAGAACCCCGAATCTCCGACATTCACCCAGGAGGTACCGGAAAATTTCATGACAGTTGCCTTTTCAGAATTTGCAAAATCCCTGTATGCTACATAAGGTATTCCGCGGTAATTGAAGGCAAGACTCTCATACCAGGCTTCTCCTGCCGAGAATCCAGCAGTTCCAACAATCTTCCAGCTAGTGTCATATCTCATAACTGTCACTTTTTGTGAATTTGCCATATCCTCAAATGCTATATAAGCCTTTCCAGCCTGACTGAAAACTAAATCGGTAAATAAGGCGGTGCCTGGCGTGAAAGCTGCTGAACCAAAATTTACCCAGGCTGTATCGTTAAAGGTCATGACGCTTGCTTTTCCTCCGTTACCTAAATCCTGAAATCCTACATAAGGCTCACCAGAGGGTCCGAAGGCCATGGAGACATAATATGCTGCGCCTTGGGAGAAACCTGTTTTTCCAACGTCTACCCAACTTGTATCATTAAACATCATGACAGTTGCTTTTTTATTTTTTGCAGTATCAGAATAAGCAACATAAGGTTGTCCTGCAGGACTGAAGGCCAGGCTTGTATATTGAACAGCATTCGTTGAAAAGCCTTGCTTTCCAATAGTATCCCAGTTCGTGCCATCGAATCCCATCAGAGTGGCCTTTCTTGAATGCGACCAATCCTCAAATGCTACATAAGGATTACCTAAAGTGTCGAAAGCAAGACTTGTCCAGGCTGCAGGTCCACCTGAAAAACCGGCTGACCCGACATTTACCCAATTGGGAGATACAAATTTCTCAACAGTCACTTTATTTCCATATCCACCGTCACTAAAAGCAATGTATGCATTACCGTCATGTGGGTTAAAGGCAAGGCTCGTATAATTAACGGTCCCCGGGGTGAATGCCGGATATCCAACGTATTGCCATGCAATCACTAACGGAGTGTCTTTAATCCATGGTTGCTGAGCACAAACAACCACCGGATATATGAAGATCAGGAGGCAGAACAGTTTTTTCATATCAAGCTGGTTTTAATTTGATTAACTATTACTTTAGAGGTTATTGATGATTCTCTTATGGTGCACAAAAGTACAAAATTTTCTTTGCGATAACGCAGTGTATTGAGTATTAGGTTTGGGTTTTGGGTTTCGGGTGTAGGAATAATCGGATATTGAACAAAGATTTTTGAAGTAAGATTGGAATTCAGAATTACTAAAGGCAGCAGGGAGATTCTCCCAAGAGGGAGGGGGTGTTAATGATGTGCTAAGCGCGAAATATTTTACACCTCACAATTCACTTGGATTATTTTAAAAAAATTAATTTGAAAAAGAAGATAAGTCTGAAACAATTTTGTATTTTTATGCATTAGTTTTTACTTTGATAACACAGGTAGCTGCTGTTTTCTGGTTTGATTAAAATCTTGATTGAGAGAATTGAGTTTTTGATTCTGTTATTGATTATAGATCAACTTATAATATCCTTCTATTTATTCTATAACAATCAAACAAGATAAACAATATGAAAAAGTTTTTACTTTTTTGTGGTGCTTTTCTTATGATCAGCAACACGTTATTTACTCAGACTGTTGGATTTCGCCAGGTTTCTGAGGAAGATAAAAACAACTTTCCTAATTATTCTCCTTCGATTCCTCTTCTCACTCCATTATGTGGATCCTATAATGTAGGAGCTGGACAAACGTACACTACCCTTACGGCTGCTGTCAATGATCTGAATTCGAAAGGGATCTCCTGTGCGGTCACATTTATTTTAACGGATAATACCTACCCTTCCGAAACATTTCCTATTTCAATAGGAACGATTACAGGGTCGAGCTATACGAATACTGTCACCATTAAACCCGCTACGGGGAAAACTCCCCTTATTTCAGGATCTTCGGCATCTGCTATTCTGATGCTTAACGGATGTGATTACATTATTATCGACGGCTCGAACAGCGGAGGAACCGACAGAAGCCTGACATGGGCAAATACCAGTACTGCTGCCAATACTTATTCTATTGAAATTATAAATTCCGGCACAGCAGCTTCAAGCAATGATATTATAAAAAATTGCCAGATCAAGGCAAGCAGTCAGGTGACAAAAAACACTTACGGTATTTTCCTGGATAATACCTATGGAGGATATGACAGTATCTCTATTATAAATAACGCAATTTACAGCGCAAGGATCGGAATTCAGTTTCAGGGTTTAGCAGGTGCGGTTGTCACTCATGGGCAGATCCTCAACAACACTATCGGTTCGACTACTGATGCCCAGGCTATTCAGTATAGGGGCATCTTTTTGAGACAGGCAAATACCACTATTATTCAGGGCAATGAGATCATGGGAGCGGCAGCAGGCAATGCCAATTCTCTGCAGGCAGGTATC
>CAZUYY010000037.1:0-11981 GCA_964624935.1 uncultured Prolixibacteraceae bacterium | reverse complement strand
AGATGGTGAGAGGGATCGTTACATTGCCTCATGGTACCGGTAAAACGGTGCGTGTTCTTGTCCTTTGTACCCCCGATAAAGAAGACGAAGCCAAACAGGCCGGCGCCGACTTTTACGGTCTTGATGAATATATTGAGAAGATAAAAGGCGGATGGACGGATGTTGACGTGATCATCACCATGCCGAGTGTTATGGCTAAGGTCGGCGGTTTGGGAAAAATTTTAGGTCCCCGGGGTCTCATGCCCAACCCGAAAACCGGGACGGTGACCATGGAAATAGGCAAAGCAGTGAAGGAAGTAAAAGCGGGGAAGATCGATTTCAGAGTGGATAAGTTTGGGATCATACATGCATCGGTTGCAAAGGCATCCTTTGAGAAGGAAAAGATCGTTGAAAATGCAAAAGAACTGTTGCAGACAGTTATCAAACTTAAACCTTCTTCGGCAAAAGGTACTTACATCAAGAGCATTTATTTGTCGAGTACAATGAGCCCCGGCGTTCAGGTGGAACCAAAATCGGTTACTGCCTGATTTTTATGAACATTTGAGAGAGCTTACTTATGAAAAAAGACGAAAAAACACAGTTTATTGATGCTCTTGCCGAGAAGTTGACCACAACGGATAACTTCTACCTTGCAGATATATCTGACCTGAATGTAGAAACTACATCGCGTCTCAGGAGGACCTGTTTTAAACGGAACATCCAACTGAAGATGGTCAAGAATACCCTGTTGAAGAAGGCAATGGAAAAGTCGGGAAAGGATTTTGAGCCTTTGTTCGACATCCTGAAGGGTTCCACATCGATCCTGTTTTCCGAGGTCGCAAACGACCCTGCAAAACTGATCAGGGAATTCCGGAAGACTGCACCAAAACCCATCCTGAAAGCAGCCTATGTTCAGGAATCCATATACCTGGGCGATGACCAGTTGGATACCCTGATAAACATCAAGTCGAAGAATGAAATGATCGGTGTTATCATAGGAATGCTGCAATCGCCTTTAAAGAATGTACTTTCCGGGTTACAATCGGGAGGCAACAAACTTTCGGGCATTGTAAAGACCTTATCAGAAAGACCCGAATGACCGGTTTTCCGGTTTGGTTAACCTAAGCATGGCCGGAAGGCCGGCAGAAAAATAAGTAAATTAACAGAGAGTAAGTAGTAATCATATTAAAAACAGAAGTAAAAATGGCAGATTTAAAAGCTTTTGCAGAACAGTTAGTGAATTTAACAGTAAAAGAAGTAAACGAACTGGCTAAGATCTTAAAAGATGAATATGGTATTGAACCCGCTGCTGCAGCAGTAGCAGTTGCGGCACCCGCCGCGGCCGCTGAAGTCGTTGAAGAGAAGACCACCTTTGATGTTATCCTGAAAGCGCCCGGACAGGCAAAGCTCGCAGTGGTGAAATTAGTAAAAGAATTGACAAGTTTGGGGTTAAAAGAAGCCAAAGAACTCGTCGATGCTGCTCCTAAAGCAATTAAAGAAGGTATCAGCAAAGACGAAGCCCAAGCTTTGTTAAAACAATTACAGGAGGCAGGAGCAGAGGTTGAAATTAAGTAAAGGAGATTGTTTTTCCCGATCATAAGATATAGATCTCTTCAGAAAATGAAGAGGTCTATACCTTATTGTTATAAACAATATTGACGCGGATTACCGCGTTTGTCAAGCGGCACTTCGCGTTTGTGAGCAATAAAATCTAATCCTTGTTCCGCACCCGGCGGGACGTAAAACATATAGACCTTGGCTTCAAAAAAAATCAACAGAATAAGTTTCGCTTCCACAAAGATCCAGCATGAATATCCTGATTTTCTGGATATTCAGTTAAAATCCTTCAGGGATTTTTTCCAACTGGAGACCAATCCAGAGAACCGGATCAATGAAGGTCTTTACAAAGTGTTCGCCGAGAATTTTCCTATCTCGGATGCACGGAACAACTTTGTGTTGGAATTTCTTGATTATTTTATCGACCCACCGCGTTATACCATTGAGGAATGCATTGAGCGCGGCCTGACGTACAGTGTTCCGCTAAAAGCCAAACTCAAATTGTACTGTACCGATCCGGAACACGAAGATTTTGAAACCATCATCCAGGATGTTTATCTTGGAATGATCCCCTACATGACTCCCCGCGGTACATTTTGTATTAATGGAGCTGAACGAGTGGTTGTATCACAGTTGCACCGTTCACCCGGTGTATTCTTCAGCACCAGTTTCCATGCCAACGGTGTTCAGCTTTATTCTGCGCGTATTATTCCGTTCAAGGGATCGTGGATTGAATTCACGACCGATATAAACAATGTAATGTATGCTTACATTGACCGGAAGAAAAAATTACCTGTCACCACATTGCTGCGGGCCATCGGTTATGAAACTGATAAAGATATCCTTGAGATCTTCGGTCTGGCATCGGAAATTAAGGTCAGCAGGGCAGCCCTGAAACGATTGCTGGGTTCCAAACTTGCAGCCCGTGTCGTTCGTTCATGGGTCGAGGACTTTGTGGATGAAGATACCGGAGAAGTTGTAAGTATCGAGCGTACCGAAGTTCTCATCGAAAGGGAGACGGCTCTCGAAGATTCTCACATAGACCTGATCATCGATGCCGGGATCAAGACGATCCTGATCCACAGGGAAGAGTCGCAGGCAATTGACTATTCCATCATATTCAATACGCTTCAGAAGGATACCGCGAATTCTGAAAAAGAAGCTGTGGAATACATTTACCGCCAGCTCAGAAATGCCGAGCCACCGGATGAAGAAACAGCCCGCGGCATCATTGAGAAATTATTCTTTTCAGACAAACGTTATGACCTGGGTGATGTAGGACGATACAGGATCAACCGGAAGCTGAACCTTGAGATTCCCATTGAGACAAGGGTATTGACAAAAGAAGACATCATCTCCATTATAAAATACCTTATCGAACTGGTAAATTCGAAAGCCGAAGTCGATGATATCGACCATCTGAGTAACCGAAGGGTAAGAACGGTAGGCGAGCAGCTTTACAATCAGTTTGGTGTAGGGCTTTCCAGGATGGCACGTACCATCAGGGAGAGGATGAATGTCAGGGACAACGAAGTCTTTACTCCGATGGATCTGATCAATGCAAAGACCTTATCTTCCGTAATCAACACTTTTTTCGGGACCAACCAGCTTTCGCAGTTCATGGATCAGACCAACCCGCTTGCAGAGCTGACTCATAAAAGAAGGATCTCGGCGTTAGGCCCCGGTGGTCTGTCAAGAGAAAGGGCAGGGTTTGAGGTTCGCGACGTGCACTATACGCATTATGGACGGCTTTGTACCATTGAAACTCCTGAAGGCCCGAACATCGGACTGATCTCATCGCTTTGCGTTTATGCCAAGATCGATCATCTTGGGTTTATTGAAACGCCGTACCACCGTGTTATTGAAGGCAAGGTAATGCTCGATGAAGAACCTATCTATCTTACCGCAGAAGAGGAAGAAAGGAAAATAATCGCGCAAGCCAGAACGCCAATGGAGGATGATGGCGATTTCACTCAATCGAAGGTGAAAGTGCGTTATTTAGCTGATTACCCTATTATTGAAAAAGAAAAAGTCGACCTGATCGATATTGCTCCGAATCAGATCGCATCCATTGCTGCATCCCTGATCCCCTTCCTGGAGCACGACGATGCCAACAGGGCGCTGATGGGATCGAACATGATGCGGCAGGCTGTTCCACTTCTGAATCCCGAGATCGCCCTGGTAGGTACAGGCATTGAAAGTTCTGTTGCCCGCGATTCAAGGGTTCTCATTAATGCCGAAGGTGACGGGGTGGTTGAACATGTGGATGCCAAAGAAATAGTGATCCATTATAAAAGGGATGAAAAAGAACGGCTTGTAAGTTTTGAAGATGATATCCGTACCTATCACCTGACCAAGTTTGCACGTACCAACCAGAATACCTGTATTAATCTTAGACCTATCGTACGGAAAGGCGACAAGGTTACAAAAGGCCAGGTATTGTGCGAGGGATATGCAACCAAGGACGGAGAACTTGCCCTTGGAAGGAACCTGATGGTTGCCTTCATGCCGTGGAAAGGATATAACTTTGAGGATGCTATTGTCATTTCAGAAAAGGTTGTAAAGGAAGATATTTTTACTTCCATACATATTGAGGAATTTACGCTCGAAGTCAGGGATACCAAACGCGGCATCGAGGAGTTGACCAATGACATACCCAATGTCAGTGCAGAAGCTACAAAGGAACTGGATGAAAATGGCTTGATCCGGATAGGTGCTGAAGTCAATGAAGGCGATATCCTGATCGGGAAGATCACACCGAAAGGAGAGAGTGACCCGACTCCGGAAGAAAAGCTGCTCCGTGCAATCTTCGGCGATAAAGCCGGTGATGTAAAGGATGCATCCCTGAAGGCGCCACCTTCAATGAAGGGTGTCGTTATTGATAAAAGGCTCTTCTCCAGGGTTATTAAAGACCGCAAAGCCAAGTCTAAAGAAAAGGACGATATCCGGAAGATGGAGGATGACTATCAGAGAGAAACCGACAAACTGAAGATAAAGCTGATAGATAAACTGATGGTCCTTGTGAATGGTAAAATATCGCAGGGGGTATATAATACATTCAAGGTCGAGATCATTCCGAAAGGAACAAAAATCGGAGAAAAGAACCTGAAAGACATTGATTACCTGTCGATAAACCCAAATAAATGGACTACTGACAGAGATAAAAACGACCTTATAAAGATCCTTATCAATAACTATATAATAAAATATAAGGAACTGATGGGTGTGTTCAACCGGAAGAAGTTTGTTTCCGTTGTTGGAGATGATCTGCCAGCCGGCATTGTGAAGATGGCGAAGGTATACATTGCCAAGAAGCGCAAGCTGAAGGTCGGAGATAAGATGGCCGGACGCCATGGAAATAAAGGTATCGTTGCCAGGATAGTAAGGGAAGAAGATATGCCTTTCCTGGAAGACGGAACTCCGGTTGATGTGGTGTTAAACCCTCTGGGGGTTCCTTCCCGTATGAACCTGGGTCAGATTTACGAGACCATCCTTGGCTGGGCCGGGAAGAAACTGGATCAACGATTCACCACCCCCATCTTTGATGGAGCCACCCTGGATGAGATCAACAATTATCTTGCAGAGGCAGGACTTCCGAGGAACGGCAAGATCTACCTTTACGATGGTCTGAGCGGGGATAGGTTTGACCAACCTACTACGGTAGGTTACATTTACATGATGAAATTACACCATATGGTGGACGACAAGATGCATGCACGTTCCATTGGACCCTATTCACTGATCACGCAACAGCCGCTGGGTGGTAAAGCCCAGTTCGGCGGACAACGTTTTGGTGAAATGGAAGTCTGGGCGCTTGAAGCATTTGGCGCCGCCAATGTATTGCTTGAAATTCAGACGGTAAAATCTGATGATGTTAATGGACGTGCAAAGGCATATGAAGCCATCGTAAAAGGAGATAATATGCCGAATCCAAGCATACCTGAATCATTCAATGTACTGGTCCATGAATTACGCGGATTGGGTTTGAATGTGAGCTTCGACGCTTAACCTCAGGAGAGAGCGTTTTGTTATTAGGGCAGTTAATTTTAATGTTTTTCATTCGTCAATCATATAAATATGGCATATAGAAAAGAGGTTCCCCTGGTCAGTAGCTTTTCAAAGATCACGATAAGCCTGGCTTCGCCGGAGAGAATCCTTGAGATGTCGAGTGGTGAGGTGCTGAAGCCTGAAACCATCAATTACAGGACCTATAAACCCGAACGCGACGGATTATTTTGTGAACGGATCTTCGGACCTGTAAAAGATTGGGAATGCCACTGTGGAAAGTACAAGAGGATACGTTACAAAGGGATTATCTGCGACCGTTGTGGTGTTGAGGTGACAGAAAAGAAAGTGAGAAGGGAACGAACCGGTCATATCCAGTTGGTAGTTCCGGTAGCTCATATCTGGTTTTTCCGTTCTTTACCCAATAAGATCGGTTCCCTGCTGGGATTACCCACCAAAAAACTTGATTCGATCATCTATTACGAAAAATATGTTGTCATCAATCCGGGGATCAAGAAAGCAGATGGGATCAACTTCCTTGATTTTCTTTCAGAAGAGGAATATTTTGATATTATTGAGAAACTTCCTCCTGACAATCAGTACCTGGATAATTCCGATCCGAATAAATTTGTTGCAGAGATGGGAGCTGATGCCTTGTATAATCTTCTGGCAAAGCTGGATCTTAATAAAGAATCCTTTGACCTTCGCCACAAGGCAAGTACTGAAACATCGCAGCAGCGTAAGGCCGAGGCGCTGAAACGGCTGCAGGTGTTTGAAGCATTCCGGGATGCCCAAAAAAGGACGGAAAACAGGCCTGAATGGATGATCGTAAAGGTGGTACCTGTCATTCCTCCCGAATTAAGGCCATTGGTACCTCTGGATGGCGGACGTTTTGCCACTTCCGATCTTAATGACCTCTACCGCAGGGTCATCATACGAAATAACCGTCTGAAAAGGCTGATCGAGATCAAGGCTCCGGATGTCATCATGCGTAATGAAAAGCGTATGTTGCAGGAAGCCGTCGATTCCCTTTTCGATAATTCAAGAAAGGCAAGTGCGGTGAAAACCGAATCGAACCGGGCACTGAAATCACTCAGCGACAGCCTGAAGGGAAAGCAAGGACGATTCCGTCAGAACCTTCTCGGTAAACGTGTCGATTATTCAGGTCGTTCCGTTATCGTGGTCGGCCCTGAATTGAAGCTGAATGAATGTGGTTTGCCGAAAGAAATGGCTTCTGAGCTTTATAAGCCATTCATCATCCGTAAAATGCTCGAAAGAGGCATCGTCAAGACCGTCAAATCAGCTAAGAAGATCGTTGACCGGAAAGATCCTGTCGTCTGGGATATCCTTGAAAATATTCTGAAAGGTCATCCCGTCATGCTGAACCGTGCACCTACCTTGCACCGTTTAGGAATACAGGCATTTCAGCCAAAACTTATTGAAGGCAAGGCCATTCAGTTGCATCCGCTGGTATGTACGGCTTTCAATGCCGACTTTGATGGCGACCAGATGGCTGTTCATGTTCCGCTTGGAAATGCAGCTATTCTTGAAACACAACTCCTGATGATGGCATCCCATAACATCCTCAATCCTGCCAATGGAGCACCAATTACCGTTCCTTCACAGGATATGGTACTGGGGCTGTATTATATGACAAAAGCATTAAAATCAGACAGTGATATTCATGTCACAGGAGAAGGGATGACATTCTATTCACCGGATGAAGTCATAATTGCTTATAATGAAAAACGTGTTGACCTCCATGCCGTCATAAAAGTGAGGATGAGATTAAAAACAGATGATGGAGAGATCAGCCGGACAGAAGAAACCACGGTCGGCCGTATCTTGTTTAACCAGGTCGTTCCCGAAGAATACGGTTATATAAACCAGGTACTTACAAAGAAAGCACTTCGTGATATCATCGGTGATATCCTGAAAAAGACAGGAACAGCAAAAACGGCCAAATTCCTGGATGATATCAAAGACCTTGGATTCAGTATGGCTTTTCATGGCGGACTTTCTTTTAACCTGGATGATGTGATCATTCCGAAGATCAAAGAAGAGCTTGTGAATAATGCTGTTGCCGAAGTTGACGATGTAGTGAACAATTACAATTTGGGTTTCATTACCAACAATGAAAGGTATAACCAGATCATCGATATCTGGACACATACGAATTCACAATTGACGCAGAATCTCATGACCACTCTTGCGAAAGATAAGCAAGGGTTTAATCCGGTATATATGATGCTGGATTCGGGAGCCAGGGGGTCAAAAGAGCAGATCCGTCAGCTTTCCGGGATGCGTGGTCTTATGGCGAAACCTCAGAAATCCAGTGCTTCCGGTGGTGAGATCATTGAAAACCCGATCCTTTCGAACTTTAAGGAAGGATTGTCTGTTCTTGAATATTTTATCTCTACCCATGGCGCCCGTAAGGGTCTTGCCGATACTGCACTCAAAACTGCAGATGCAGGTTATCTGACCCGCCGTCTTGTGGATGTAGCCCAGGATGTGATCATTTCCGAAGAGGACTGCGGAACATTGAGAGGACTGACCATCACTGCCCTGAAGAAGCAGGAAGAAGTCGTTGAATCATTGTACGACCGGATCCTTGGACGTGTGACCCTGCATGATATATATCATCCTCAGTGGGGTGAACTGATCGTCCCGGCAGGTGCTGAAATCACTGAAGATATAGGACAGGTTATCGAAGATTCTCCGATTGACTCAGTCGAAATCCGTTCGGTGCTGACCTGTGAGTCGAAGAAGGGTGTTTGTGCCAAGTGTTACGGACGTAACCTGGCGACAGGAAGAATGGTGGAACGGGGAGAAGCCGTGGGTGTTATCGCTGCCCAATCCATCGGCGAACCCGGTACTCAGTTGACCTTACGTACCTTCCACGTCGGGGGTGTTGCCGGCGCTCACATTGCAAGTACTTCCCGTATTGATGCAAAGTATGATGGCTTACTCGAAATTGATGAACTCCGCTCGGTTGAATCCACTACAGACCGTGGAGCAAAGATCGATATCGTAATCGGGCGTTCCGCTGAAATGCGTATTGTAGATAAAAAGACCCACATCGCCCTCAGTTCAGCCAATATTCCATATGGGGCCAACCTTTATTTCAGGAACGGCGATCCCATAAAGAAAGGGGATTTAATCAGCGACTGGGATCCTTATAATGCCGTCATCCTGTCTGAAGTTGCCGGCAAGGTCAATTTCGAAAGTATTATTGAAAATGTTACCTATCGCGTGGAATCGGATGAACAGACAGGTTATCATGAGAAAGTAGTCATCGAATCGCGCCAGAAAGCAAAGAATCCTTCCATTAATATTGTAACCGGGTCGGGAGAAATAAGCCGTACCTACGATATTCCTGTCGGCGCTCATATTGTCATTGAGGACGGAAGTAAGATCAAGGCCGGGGATGTTCTTGTCAAGATCCCACGAGCCATCGGGAAAGCAGGCGACATCACCGGAGGTTTACCGAGGGTGACCGAATTATTCGAAGCAAGGAACCCGTCTGATCCGGCCATCGTTTCTGAAATTGATGGTGTGGTATCCTTTGCCAAGAAACTGAAACGGGGAAACCGTGAAATTATCATCACGTCAAAAACAGGAGAAGAGAAACGTTACCTTGTTCCAACGACAAAGCAGATCCTTGCGCAGGAGAACGATTATGTAAAGGCAGGGACCCCTCTTTCAGAAGGCGCTATGACACCCAGCGATATCCTTGCTATTAAGGGGCCGATGAAGGTTCAGGAATACATTGTGAATGAGATCCAGGAAGTGTACCGTTTACAGGGTGTGAAGATCAACGATAAGCACTTTGAGACCATTGTTCGGCAAATGATGCGTAAGGTTGAAGTGGAAGATCCGGGTGATTCCAAGTTCCTTGAAGGCGAATTAGTTAACAAGATCGATTTCCAGGATGAAAATGACTGGATCTTCGGAAAGAAAGTCGTGAACCATCCGGGTGATTCCCCGACTCTAAAATCCGGACAGATCATCAGTGCCAGAAAGCTCAGGGATGACAATTCAATATTAAAACGGAAAGACAAAATGCTGATTGAAGCACGGGATGCCCAGCCGGCTACGGCACGTCAGGTCTTACAGGGGATAACAAGGGCTTCGTTACAGACCAAGAGCTGGATATCGGCGGCTTCCTTCCAGGAAACGACCAAAGTCCTTACACAGGCAGCCATCAATGCCCGCCAGGATGAACTTCTCGGATTAAAAGAAAATGTGATCGTTGGTCACCTGATCCCTGCAGGTACAGGTTTGAGAGATTATGACAACCTGATCGTAGGGAGCAAAGAAGAATACGAAACACTTATGGCATCAAAAGAAGAAGAATAAAAATGAAACCCATGCAGGAAAATAATCAGAATCAAAATCAAAACCAGATCAACATTGAGTTGCCGGATGATGTTGCCGAGGGAATTTATTCCAACCTGGCCATCATCACCCATTCTCCTTCAGAATTCATCGTTGATTTTATCAAAATGATGCCGGGAATACCGAAGGCTAAGGTGAAATCACGCATTATCCTGACCCCGCAACATGCAAAACGGCTTTATAAGGCGTTGAAGGATAACGTGGCCAAGTATGAATCGATCCATGGTGAGATCAAGATCACTGAAGGCGAGATCAATTTCAACCTTGGGATGCCTCCGGCACAGGCCTGAACCGCGCAATCAAATCCAGGCTTGTATTATCTGGATCCTTCCATCCTTTTCAATGCTGCCTCATAGGAAGCAGAGGAGGTATAATTCTTTTTCGCAAGGTCAATTGCCTTTTTCTCCTGTTTAATGGCTTCGTCCTTGTTTCCCATCTTAAAAAGGAGGGAAGCATAAGCATCCGTATTAGCAGGTTCTTCACGGATCGATACCGATCTCTTTAGCCAGGAAAGGGCTTTCTCCTGAAACTTTTGCTCGCTGCTCATGGATGACACTATCTGGGCTATATTGCTGAGCATGTTGTAATCGTCTTCATAATATTTATCTACCCCATCGAATGCCAGGTCAAGGAATTCCTGATTTTTCCCTCTCATCTGCAGACGTTGAAGCTCAGTCGCAAATAGTACCTTATCTGCATCTTCAAACCCCGATGCTTTTACTTTCTCCTTCAGAGCCAGGTAAGCTGAGTCGGCCAGTTTTGAGT
This sequence comes from uncultured Prolixibacteraceae bacterium, assembly GCA_964624935.1. GTDB lineage: Bacteria > Bacteroidota > Bacteroidia > Bacteroidales > FEN-979 > FEN-979. Next base: position 1,277 of record CAZUYY010000037.1, on the reverse strand, counting down.
TGGGATTTTGCAAAGCCCCCCGCATGGTATACATAAATACCTCGGAAATCTTATTGTTTACCGAGTCTTTAGAATAGTTTTCGGCATATTCCGACCGGTGTTTGAAAAAGTAATCAAAGGCGGGATCGTTGATCTCACCCACGAAACGATAAATAATGTTCCAGTTCGGGCGGTAAAGCAGTTCGCTTTCTTTTTGTGTGGCAAAATATTTTTTCATCACTGCACTGATGGGGATGTAGGCATCAGAGAGCCGGGTAAGCAAATTCTGAATAAATTGCGGAGAAATATCACCTGCAGTGTATTTTCTCATATAAGCAGAAAGGCATTCTTCAGGGTTCTGCGCGATCATGGCCATGTCGATATAATCCTTGACCCGTTGCGGCGCTCCGACCCTTTCATGAACCATCTTTTCATCGGCGTTGATGAAAATGAGGGATGGATAAGCCCTTACACCATATTTTTTCCTGAGTTCGATGCCTTCCGGTTTTTCCATATCGGAGTGGGTGCAGATAAAGGTCCTGTTATAGTAATCGGCGATGGAATCGTTGGTAAACATATTCGCAGCCATCCATTTGCAAGGACCGCACCAGGAAGCATACCCATCCAGAAAAATTAATTTGTTCTGTTGTTTTGCCATGGCAACGATCTCCTGCCAGGGTTTCTCTATAAATTGAATACTCCTGTTCTGTGAAAATGCATCAGAAATTGATGACCCGATGAGTAATGCGATGATCAGAATGATTTTTTGCATGACATTTGATTTGACATATGCAATAATACGTAAAAAGTAAACTGCTATTGAGCTATCTTTGTAATTTAAAATGAATATTGAAAAATGGGGAAACCGGAGATCCGTAAGATCGTGATCATTGGCGCCGGACGGCTGGCAGTAAATCTTTCCATGGCCATTTATAAAAAAGGGTATACGATCATGGAAGTCTGCAACCGGACGGAGTCTAAAGGTGAATCCCTTGCCAGGAGATTAAAGGCCAGATACATCCGGGAACCGGAGATGATAACGCCGGATGCCGATTGTTATATCCTGGCAGTCAGTGATGCGGCTATTCCCTTGGTAATTGAACATTTACAAAAAGGCAACCGTCTTATCGTTCATACTTCCGGGGCGGTAAATATGGGCGTTTTACAGAATGTGTCTTTAAATGCCGGCGTTATTTATCCTCTTCAGACTTTTACGACCGGAAAGATGCTTTCTTTCCGGACAATACCTCTTTGTATTGAGGCCAGTTCCCCGGAGAACCTGCTTCTGATAAGTTCTT
>CAZUYY010000036.1:0-12038 GCA_964624935.1 uncultured Prolixibacteraceae bacterium | reverse complement strand
AGTTCAGGAAAAAAAATGTGGACAATCGCGTAAAAATTTATCCAGGCGAAGAAAGCATCCCGTACAATGGTTTTTCATTCTTTAAAATACTCTACAAAGGTGGAGATCCGGATGCCTTAATGAAAGCCTACCGGAAAATGAATGAATTAAATGATGAAGCGCCGAGGGAAAAGTTCAAAAAAGAACGGAAGCAAACCAAAAGCGCGCTTTCTGAAATAGTTCCATGATATGAAGGATTTTAATTAAATGATCACTTTCTGCAAATGTGTGAATCATGTAACTTATTTCAATTGTTGTGTAACACAAATCCATTTAAAGGTGCGCAACTTTGTAATGTGATAATTGTTATCACAAAAAAATAAAATATATGAAAACCAAAAATCTTTTTTTTTCGCTTCTGATTATCTTCTGTATAGGAGCGTGGGTCACACCACAAAAAGTATCTGCACAAGGAGCATCAGTAAATTTCCAGGTGTTTTATGATGATTTAAGCCCCTATGGAACCTGGGTCAACAACCCTGAATACGGGTATGTTTGGATACCGAATGTGGCTCCCGGATTCACACCCTATTCCACAAATGGTTATTGGGTATTCACAGATGAGGGGTGGACATGGGTTTCTAATTACTCATGGGGATGGGCGCCTTTTCACTATGGTCGTTGGTACACAGATCAATCTTATGGACCTATCTGGGTTCCGGATAATGAATGGGGCCCCGGATGGGTTACCTGGAGAAGATCAGGAGCTTATTACGGATGGGCGCCAATAGGGCCTGGCATTAGTAACAACGTAGCTTACAGTAATGCCTATAATCCACCTTCTAATCAATGGACATTTGTAAGAAATAGAGACTTTGGAAGAAGAGACCTCAATAATTACTATGTCAACCCGTCAAACAATGTTGCGATCATTAAGGGTTCCACAGTAATCAAGGATACCCGCATAAATAAACAACGTACTGCATCATACAATGGAGGTCCCTCGAAAGCGGAAGTAGAAAAACTGGGGGGAAGACCAGTTACTGCCCTTGCAATTAAAGAAAGCAGTAAACCTGGTCAGAGTCTTAGCAACAATCAGCTACAAATATACAAACCTCAAGTACAAAAAACCAGCTCCAGCGGACATAAACCTGCCCCATCCAAAGTGGCTAGTTTAAAAGATGTGAAACCACCGGCACAAAGAACAGAACCTCATCCACAAAAAAATAATCAAGAGGCCCAGCCACTGGCGAAACCACCTGTTAAGAAACCACAGTCACAAACTACTAAACAACAGCAGGAACCGGCAAAGCAACAACAGCAGACGCAACCGGCTAAACAACAGCCATCTCAACAAAAACAGCATCAGGCACAACCTCCTAAGCAGCAACCACAACAACAGCAGCAGCATCAGGCACAACCTCCTAAGCAACAGCCATCGCCTCAACAGCAGCATCAGGCACAGCCTCCTAAGCAGCAGCCATCTCAACAACCACAGCAGCATAAGGCACAGCCGGCTAAACAGCAGCAGCAACCTCCAAAAGAACAACATCAGGCACAACCTTCCAAACAGCAACAATCAGAGCCGCAACATGAAAATCCTCCGCAAAACAAGGAAGAAAATCCTCCTCATTGATCGTTTCATGAATCACAGTAATTTATTTTGAAATATAAATGTTAAAAAACAAACGACTAAAACTTGAAAATGGAAACAACAGAAATTATTACAAGAACAAAATGGTCAATTGACCAGTTCCATAGTGAAATAACCTTTAAAGTCAGGCACTTAAGGATCGCCCATGTTAAAGGTGCATTCAAAATATTTGATGCAAGCATCTATACAATTGCAAAAGACTTTACAACAGCCCGAATCGATCTCTGGATAGATGCTTCCTCAATCGACACAGGTGACGCTAAACGCGATGAACATTTAAAAAGTGAGGATTTTTTTGATGTACTAAATCATAAACAAATAACCTTCACTTCAAACAATATTGAAAACCCTGATTCAGATGGAAATTATGAATTCTGGGGTGAATTGACCATGAAAGGGGTTACCCGAAATGTAAAATTAGATTTACAACTGGGGGGATTTGCAAACGATTCTATGGGAAATGAAAAAGCCGGGTTTTCGGTCATAGGAAAATTAAATAGAAGCGATTGGGGATTAAACTGGAACAGCCCTATGGAAGCAGGAGGCTTTATGGTAAGTGAAGAGGTAATAATTTCTTGTGATATAGAGCTCATTAATTTAGGGGAAACAGATCTGACAATGCAATTGGAACCTGCAGCACTTTTGAAAATGTAGTAGAAAGGCAGCGTTTATGAAATCCAAAATATTGATATTTTCTTTTCTTCTTATATTCTGTGTAAGCATATGGATACCATTGCAAAAAGCATCTGCACAGGGAACCCCGGCCGAAAAAAACAGTCCCAGAAGTCAGAATCAAAACCAGCATCCGGATACCACACAACCGCCGAAACAACAACAACCACAACCGGAACATCCTGGTCAACCGCCAAAGCAAAGACATGCACATTCCCGACATCAGAGTCAATCCACTAAGCATCAGCAACTACAACCTCAAAGTCCTGGCCAACCGCCAAAGCAGCAGCATTCACAGCCACAACAAATCAGTCCGGGCAAAAATGCGGTTAAGGAACAGTAATCATTGCACGATAAAACACCTTGAAGGATAGGTGAATAATTGCATCATTCATAGTTATATCAGTTAAAATATCATGTTAATCTAAATCATCTTTTATGCCACTATTAACCATTTTAATCGTACTGGTTGTTGCAGGTCTTATCTTATGGCTTGTCAACACCTACATCCCTATGGATCATAAAATCAAAACCATCTTCAATGTTGTGGTTGTGATTGTAGTTATCGTTTGGCTCCTTAAAGTATTCGGGGTTATAGCTTACCTGATGCACTATCATGTATAAAATCTTCAGTTGAGGATCATGTGCAGGAAGAAAAGAACGAACGCTAAGGGAATTTACAATTCCGCTTTGCGTCATAATTTAAGGTCACTATAAAAGGGAATGCGATTATTATTCAATAACTTTGGAAAATGATTACCAGGTTATTCGACATGAGAAACCATCTCTTGTATTTACTTGTGCTTCTGCTGAGTCTTCAATTCTCTGCGTCGGCTCAGACTGATACAATATCTGCCAGGAAGCTCAAGGCGATGGCTACGGATGATTCCATAGCGGCAAAGCCGCTTAGTTCCATTCCCAAAAATGAACGGACTCCTTCTATTGTCCCCGACATAGGCTATTTTAAATCCATCCTTACTGATTCAAGGGACATCGCTATCTCACCCTACCGGTGGAATAAATATCAATGGATTGCAGTCTCAGGTATCGTTGTTGTGGCAGGAGTTTTATATACTCAGGATGCCTACATTCAGAAAGTAGTTCAGAAGAACCAGACTCCTTTCTGGAACAGTGCCTCAAAATATGGATTGGAGCGTTTGGGCAGCGGCGTCTATAGCATACCTGCATTGGGGATCCTTTATGGAGTCGGGGCAATCGTCAAAGATGATAAAGCACGTTACACCGCATTGAAGGGCGTAGAAGCATATCTGTTAGGTTTCATTGCCGACAATATAATGAAACAACTTACAAATCGACACCGGCCTTATCAGAGCAATCCGGCCAATCCCGATATATGGAATGGCCCATTTGACCTGAATATTAACAGTTCATTTCCTTCAGGACATTCTACTAATATGTTTGCAATTGCTACAGTCGTCGCGACTGCTTACAGCAAGACTATTTGGGTTCCAGTCATTTGCTATACTCTTGCAGGGCTTACTGCTGCCTCACGCGTCTATCAGAATGATCACTGGTTTTCAGATGTATTTGTCGGATCGGCATTAGGTTTTGCAATTGGAAGGGCGATCATGAATAACCACATAAAAAAGTTAAAGGTCCTTCCCACAAGCCATGTTGGAACTGGTGTTATGTTAGTGTACAGTCTTGATTGATATTCTCGCTTATTTCTTCCTTCGTAATTCGTAATTCCTGATTCATAATTTTTAATTATAGTATCCTCTCCGCTGCTTATCCTGCAGATAAAGCAGAAGAAATATTTTCTGTTCCATCCTTACTGTATGCAAGTTTGGATAATCAGTTTCGTACCTGTCATTGTAATAAATATAATTTTCAAAGCCTATACTCAGGCCTTTGTAAAGCGCCACGGTAATTCTTGGTTTTAAAATATGGAGGAAATTATTTCCAGGTGTACCGACATAGGTGTGAACCATGAAAAAATAATAAATCATTGAAAAAGTCGCATATTTACTAAGATTGACCGTGCCTTCGAACTTTCCTTCCAGACCCCCGCCAAAATTGTAATCTCTATACTGCGCAGTATCTGACACCCCGAATCGTTTAGTGCTTCCGGCAAAAGGCACTATAGCCAAATGGATTCTGGTATAAAGATTGCTTGTATTGCTTAACGGTAGTTTAGTAATCACTCCACCACCAAAACCGATAGCGCCCATCTCAAATGTTTTTGTATCCCAATAATCATAATATTGAAATCCTCCAAGGAGGATTGCCAATTTCCCTAGTTGATAATTTTTACCTACCAGTATTCCATACCCGGTCAAATTATCAAGATATTTTCTTCCCGCACCGATATTGAAATCTACGCGAAATTTAAAAAAATCATAAGGCTTTCGTGAACTAATTTCAAAAGGATTTCCGTAATCCAATTGAGCATTGATCATTCCATTAACAGTTCCATTTCCTAAGAACCCGTAATTTTCATCATTTACCCAGCGTGCACCTGCATAAAATGAAATATTAACCGGCTCTTTCTGATAAACTTCTCCATTGGTTCTTCTGAAAGTTTTCCCTTGCAACAGTCTGTTAAAACCTCTCATGGGGTCAATTAATCCAGCAGCTATTTCACGGAAGACCCTCTCGGTTCCTCTTGTGCGGTCATCGAGAATATTAGAACTTAAGCGATAAAGTATTTCTCCTAATAATGCCCCTGAAATAGTCGTAGTGATCAGGTCATTTCTTTCCGGTACTCCGTTTTCCCCAAAAATCTTCCACATATAAGCGCCGCCAAAAGCATATAAAGTGGATAAATAAAAATCATATCCATTTGACCGTGCTGCATTATAATAGATGGAACCACAATAAGGGTGCATAAAAAAGTTCATGCCAAACCGGTCCTGGTCCCATTCCCATCCACTACCCCAGGGCCAGCCAGCCTTCAGGTTGCGGGTCCATGTTCTAAAATCAACATCGGTGTACGACAAATTTAAAGCAGATCTGTCAAAAACATTCAATAAAGCATTGAATCCTATGACGTCAACAGCAGGTTTCCAAAAAGAATAACGCTTATTATATTTCGGGTCGTCTTTGAGCAAATCCCCATATTTATTTTGCTTTGTAGTATCAACGAGTCTGCTTTTTTTCGGTTCGTTACCGGTTGTATCTGAAAGCATTTTCACTTTAACTTCGTTGATCTTTTTGAGTTGCTTTTCCCGTGAGCCTTTACCGGGTACTATCGTATCATTAGGGGCGACTTTCCTGGGATTCTGACGCGCCACTTTTTGTCCAAACATTATGGAAGAAAGTAATAGTAAAAGTGTCAGGATGGATGTTGTTTTCATTTTTTCTTGTTCTCCTTATCAATTCTTTTTTGTTCTTTAGCTTTCACTTTTTCAAGGCTGTCTTTCTTTGCCTGCTCTGCTTTTGCCTTTTTGTTAAAATAACCTCTTAAAAGGAAATTATGCTTGGCGGCATTCATATCTTCATTTAGCCCTTTACTGCTTTTTCTGATATTTACCATGGTCTGACTCAGGTTTTCTGCTATTGCAGTATCCTGGATTAATCTCCCAATTGTTCCCTGTCCACTATTCACTTTAATCATAATCTGAGCCAACTCGTCTGAAATAATTTCGGCATTATAGGCTGTTACGCGCAGGCTTGCCATGATGGCATCCATTTCGACCGGTTCTTTTGACCCGATTGGTTGCCCGTCTTTTACAACAGGAGCATCACTATTGCCTTGCGAAATAATTAAAACGCGGTCACCAATAATTCCTGTTGAACCTATACCCGCTTCACAATCTGTTCTGATAAATCGCTGAACATTTTTCCTTATCAGCATACCCACCCGCACTGTTGAATCATTGATTATTTCAATGTTATCAACCGTGCCAACATCGATTCCCGAGAAACGGACATTATTTCCAACCTGTAACCCGCTTACATTATAAAAAGTCGTAGTAAGCCTAAAAACAGGGTTAAATAAATTCTTCTGTCTTCCGATGAAGAAAATTGCAATGATAAAAAGTGCCAATCCGCCTACAATAAACAGGCCCAACCATATTTTGAATTTTTGTGTGTGCGTATCCATATATTTAAGGTATTAATTCTGAAACCTGTCAAATGGTTATTTAAAGAATGATTTGATTAACTCGTCCGACGACTTTTCGAACTCTTCCAATATTCCCTCCTGGTAAACTTCACCGTCATGTAACATAATAATCCGGTTCGCAGTAGCACGGGCACATTCAATATCATGCGTAATAATAAGGGAAGAAGTTTTATATGTTTTTTGTACTTCATTTATGAGTGAACTTATTTCATCGGATGTTACAGGGTCCAGTCCGGTCGTTGGTTCATCATACAACATGATCATGGGATCGACGACAATGGTTCGTGCAAGGCTGATCCGCTTACGCATTCCACCGGAGAGTTGGGATGGCATTTTATTAATGGCATCCAATAAACCTACCTGTTCCAGGACTTCATTTATTTTTTCATCCATTTCTTTTTGAGTCAGATTCTTTTTTATCCTTTTCAATGGAAATTCCAGATTCTGCTTTACCGTCATTGAATCATACAATGCCCCACTCTGAAATAGAAAACCAACTTTCTTCCTCAATTCTCCCAACCTATCCCTCTTTAATGCACTCACATCTTCTCCCAGTACATTGATTGTTCCATCGTCGGGATCTAATAAACGAACAATACATTTGATCAAGACGGATTTCCCTGAACCGGATTTGCCAAGCACTACAAGGTTTTCGCCATTAAAAAGCTGCAACGACACATTTTTTAATACTTCCTGCTGGTAAAATCCTTTCCTCAGGTTATTAATTTCAATAACCTGATTGTCGCTATGTGTTTTAACTGGCAGAATCGTTGGTATTTTGGTGTCATTCATAATTCCTAATTATAGTAAATCGGTTATTTGCACCGCGATCAGATCTACAATGATTACCAGCAATGATGACAGTACAACCGCTGAATTCGCGGCAATCCCCACACTTTCTGTTCCCCGGCCTGCAGTATATCCTTTATAGCATCCTACTAACCCAATAACAGCGCCAAAAAAGAACGTTTTGAGAATGGCCGGTAAAAAATCTATAAAATGAATCTGGCCGAATGCCTGAGAGAAAAACAGAATAAAAGTCACATCCCCTTTGATATTGGTTCCTGCCCAACCGCCCAACAACCCAAGTCCGTCAGCATAAAGTACCAACAAGGGAATCATCAGTGTTGCTGCTAATACCCTTGTAACTATTAAAAATTTTACAGGATTGGTAGAGGACACTTCCATGGCATCAATCTGCTCTGTTACCCGCATTGAGCCTAACTCCGCTCCCATTCCTGAGCCAATTTTTCCTGCACATATCAAGGCCGTGATCACCGGGCCCATTTCACGGATAAGCGATATTGCTACCATTCCCGGCAACATGGAAACCGCTCCGAAATGAGCCAGTGCCGGACGCGATTGAATGGTCAGCACCAGGCCCATGATGATTCCTGTTACCGAAATAAGCGGTAAGGATTTATTTCCAATTTGAAAACACTGGCGTAAAAATTCCCTGAATTCAAAGTCCCTGGAGAAAGTTTCTGTAACCGTCCGTGATAAGAATAAAAAGAAATTGGCTAACTCCGTTAAAAAACTGTTTGCTTTTAAAGTCTTTTCAATAGTTTTTTCAGTAAGCCTGATGGCATGCTTGGTTACTCCTATCCGGATAGAGGCTTTTTGCATTTTTTATTGTTGTGAAATCAGTTTATGAGATTGAATTGTTCTGTTTTGCGAAGTCACTGTGTAGAAATAGATTCCTGAAGGAAGATTTCCTGTATAAAGCGTGGTTAATAATTGAGTGATAGATATATGCATCACTTCTATTCCCACAATACTGTACATTTTCAATTCGCAGTTGTTAATAAGTGATGCATCATTCAGGATAATTTTAGTGGTTGTGCTGAATGGGTTTGGAGCTATCGTAACTGCTTCATCCGTATTCCCGGAATTAAGAGGAGAAATGCCAGTTATGTTACACCCGAGAGGCATTATTGCTGTCATTGCAGTTGTTGTTAATGCACCTATAGTTGTAAGTGCTCTGCCATCAAGTTTAACTCCCGTATTCAATGCTCCCAAAGCTCCATTATTGCAGATTATCGTACCGCAGAATACAGAGTAGTTATTTATGCTTACTGCACCTTCAATCTTCCAGAACACATTCTTTGACTGCGCTCCGTTAATCAAACTGACCTTTGAATATGTACTTGTTGACAGGGCACCAAATATCTGGATAACAAATACTGCATCTGCATTTCCTTCTGCATTGAGGAAAAGCGTATCAGTAAATACCGTAGCCGCGTTCAGCAGGTAAGTATGGGGTGTAAGAACCAGGTTATTACCAAACTGCGCAGGATAAAGCAGCTCAATATCATAAGGAATCGTGTTCAGGTAGTTATAGACATTATTCAAATCAGCTGCGCATTGGGCTGTAGAGGCATCAGGAATGGGGTGAATATTACCTGTTACTAATAGCGGATCGAACCCGGTGGTTAAACCTACGTTTGTTCCAACATCACCCGTGACATATGTAATACCGCTGTTTGAAACCGCACCGTCACCAGAGAATAATGCATAACATTCGGTGGAAGCAAGTACAGGAGCCATTGGTCCCGTGAGCACAGGACTTCCACACCCGATGGGTGTATAAGCCAGAACTCCGTCAACCGTGACAGCCCCTGTAGTAGAAAGTGCTCTTCCTTCAAGCGTATCGCCGGTGTTCATATTAATTGCAGCGTTGTTGGCGATAACCGTTCCCCTCATGGTAGTTCCTGTAGCCATGCTTACCAAACCTTCCACTTTCCAAAACACATTGCATGCCAGGGCACCATGAATCAAGTTGATTTTTGAATTGGCATTTGTGGAAAATGAACCTTGTATCTGAATAATAAATACCGCATTCGCATTACCTTGTGCATCTAAAATAAGATCTGAGTTCAATGTTGCTGCACCTGCTATGGAGTAAACACCTGCAATAAAAATCTGTCCGTTTCCGAGCAAAACCGATGGAAAGAAGTTGCAGTCGTACTGTTCAACTGGTTATATGCAATCAGCAAATCTGCTGCACATTGAGCGCTTGCTGCATCATTGTCGCACATCACACCATTCACATTTCCGAATCCGGTACTGGAACCGCTGTTCGTGCCAACATTGCCTGTCACCTGCGAAATTCCAGTATTGGTTACTGCCCCCGTTGTAGTAAAGAGGACGAAATTAGCAGCAGTCCCTAATGGGGGAGCCTGTGCAAAATTCATCATAGGGATTAAAAGCAGCATAACTGCAGTTAATACATTGAGTCGAATTGTTTTCATTTGAATTTGATTTACTTTGTGAATGACTTTTCACAATAGAACAAAGGTCGGCAGCTTCCTGACATTCAGTGTTACACAACTGCAATATTAAGTTACATAATTCACACATTTCAAAAAAGTTATATTCCTCTATCCCGAAAAATCCGGATAAAAAAGAATGTGAAATTTGCTAAAGGGGTAAAACTAAGTGTTGACCTGTTCGGAATATATAACCAGTTCAATAGCTGACTGGATTTAGATTGGATCAGGGATTAATTTCTTCTCATGAACGAAAAGAAAGCTCTTGATAATTTCTCAAAACAGTATTCATATCAATGCCCTGAACTCTATTGATTTCCTTCTCATCATGAGAAGCCTCTTTAAGGATTTCATTATTGGTTCCGCATGAACGGGTCAGCAGAAATTTTCTGATTTTTTTTGCGCTTCTTATCCTGAATGTACCTATTTTCATATGAAACTACTGTTTGTTTATTTCTTCGAGGGTCATATTATCGCTGACAGGGGTCCCATTCGATCCATTTCTTCCTTTATGAAATATCTCGATGGATAATCCATAAACATCCCTGAAATTTTCTTTCACATCAGATACGTTCATGGAAGGCAGAATTTCAATAACCCCTTCTTTGCTGACTGCCCTGCAATCCTGTATGGATTTACCGCTATGCCGGATGAGTTTTGTTGAAGGAGCGGCACCGGGGCGACTGGGTTTTGCAAAGAAAGCAAGGGTCAGACCCGGAAACATTGTACTGAATTCTTCCTGAATTGCAGATATCCTTCTGTTGTTATTAATGACGATTTTCATTTTTTCTTGTTTAATCTGGTAAATTCAAATTTGAGCCTAAAAGAAATAATAAATTCCACCATTCCGGACATAATCAACTCATTATTACTTCTTAATACCCAATACCCAATACCCAATACCAGATTCCAGTATTGAATTAGACATATTACTATGTGTGAAATCCGGATAGTTTTCCACTTATAGCAATCACCACCAATTTCTGCGAGTGTTTAAAAGATCAAAGATGATCATAATAACACCAATAATAATCAGCACATGAACAATTGGCGAGTGCCATTGAAATGCAAATAGCCCGAGTAACCAAAGGACAACCAGTATTAGCCCAATAATCAATAACAACCTTCCCATAGCTTTAAATTTTAAAATGAATACTATTTTTCTTCTGTCATGGATTGACAGATTAAGGGTTAAAGGTATGATCAGTCACGAAAAAAAATGTTACACAACTTTAGCAATAAGTTACATCATTCCCACATTTAAATAATACGATGTTTATGAATTCCGGCAAATTCCGGTTGACTGTTAAGGCAGATTCTGCTTTTAAATCCAGGTTAGCTATGTTTTTTTGTTGGAATGATGAACAGCGGAATAGAAGTATGATGTAAAACTTCTTCTGTAACACTTCCCATGACTATATTCTCCAACCATCTCCTGCTGTGAGACCCCATGACAATAATATCAGCATGCCATTCTTTTGCTGTTTTTAATATTGATTCCGCAAAATCACCATCTTTGACCTGCGTTTGGATGGTTTTATCACCAAGGTGTTGTTTCGTTTTATCAAGAAAATGTTGAGCCGCATTTTTCAGCCCATCAGTATTGTCTAATTGAAATGGACCGGCATCCAGGTAGCCTGTATATCCCATTATCGGAGAAAATTCTGATGAAGAATAATATATCATGTCAGTTATTACATGCATCAGGATAACTTCTGCGCTCATTGCTTTAGCAAATGAAAAGCCAGCTTCTGCAATTTTTTGGGCAGTTGGATTATAATCCAATGCAATCAATACTTTTTTCTTTTTAATTGTTTTCATGTTTGTTGCATTTTCAAGTGGTAGCTTTCGTTTGCTTTAGTTCTTGCATTAACTTTGTTTCAATTTGTTTATGTTTTGTGATTTCCTTAGCCAGTTCTTTATTTGTCTTTTTTATTTTAGCTATTTCCACTTCATTATCAATCTTTTTATCAATAAGTTGCATTCGCAGACGCTGGATAACATCTAATTTTTTTTCTAATAAATGCTGTAATTCAAGAAGCTTTTTTTCTACCAACTTTATTTTTGAAATGTCAGTTGCTATAACTATGCAATGATCACCTTGCAGATAAGAAGGCAAAAGGAGAAAGGATAGTTTCAGATATGTAAACTCGTTTAAGGATACTATCAGAACATCGTTTTTCTTTTTAGCCAGTCTGGCTAGCAGGTGATCGAATTTTGATTGGTCATTCGGAGCGATGAACTGTTTAAAGGATGAACCAATCACACGCTCAATAGGTGCATTTACAAGTTTAGCAAATCTTTTATTACAATAGATAATAATACCATCCTTTGTAAGAGTAAGTGCTCCTTCATTCATCTCTTCGACAAAAGTACG
>CAZUYY010000035.1:0-12071 GCA_964624935.1 uncultured Prolixibacteraceae bacterium | reverse complement strand
TGGCCTTATGGATCGCTTTTCTTCTCTTATTTTTTGGATTTCTGATTCTTTCCTCAGGACTCTATTGGACATGTTTAATTTTGGGAATTGTAAATATCCTTTGGTACAATGGATTTTATACCTGGTTAAAAAAGAAGACTGCTTTTGCTATCGTTCCGGGAGCTTTATCTGGTGTGATCCCTGTTTTTATGGGAGGATCGGCTGGTGGAGGTTCTTTGTTTGATCTCCCGGTTCTGTCGCTGGCTTTTTTTCTGTTTATCTGGCAGATCCCTCACTTTTGGCTTTTAATGCTGAAGTATGGGGATGAGTATAGGATAGCTGGATTCCCGGTCATGACAGACATCTTCAACATCCGTCAATTACGGAATATTATTCTGGCCTGGATGATCGGTGCCACCGGGACATCCATGTTCTTAGTACTTTCCGGATTCTGGATGTGCCTGTTTTCAAAAATTATAATTATTGTATTGAACTTATTGATCCTTGGACTCTTTTTTACGCAGTTGGTTTTTTCAGAAAATCCCCGGTATAAACTGATGTTTATTGCGATGAATATCTTTCTGTTCGTTGTTCTCAGTCTGATCATCCTTGAAAAAGTCTTCTGCTGAAAAGATAGAAAGGAAGACATCATCACATAAAAGAACGTATATTTGTATAAAGAAAACCAAAAATCCGCAGTTCCATGAAGAAGATTTTACTTATCTGCTCATTCTGCCTGCTTATGATATCCGGATGGGCTCAACAAAACAAACAGTTACCGGATGTTGTTAATGATACAGCTCATTTTCCGTATTGGATACAGATGATGAAGGATCCGACGGTAAACTTTTTTAAAGTTCAGCGGGCATTCAATATCTATTGGAAAGGACGTAAGATCACAAAAGGATGTGGATGGAAGGTGTTCAAACGATGGGAATACATGATGCAGAGCCGTGTTCTTCCAAATGGGGACCGTCCTGCACCCGAACAGGCAGAACATGCTTATGAGCAATTTTTAAGCACTAACAATAACTCCTATGGCAACTGGATATCCATGGGGCCGGCAACCATACCTTTACCAGGGCCTGCAGGTTATGAAGGCCTTGGGAGGATCAATACCGTTTGTTATCACCCTACCGATCCTAATAAATTATATATCGGTGCCCCTTCCGGCGGCATGTGGCAGTCATCTGATGGAGGTCAGACGTGGGTGACCCATACGGATACCTTACCTACCCTGGGGGTTTCTGCCATTATCGTTGATTATTCATCACCCAACACGATATTTCTCGGAACGGGAGATCGTGATGCCGGAGATGCTGCAGGATTGGGCGTTTATAAAAGCACTGACGGCGGGCTTACCTGGGCACCTTCAAAAACAGGTATGGGCGATCAGACGATCGGCAGAATGATCCAGGATCCTGCCAATCCATCGATTATTCTTGCAGCTACGAGTGGTGGAATTTATCGGACTACTGATGGTGGAAACAATTGGACCCAGACAAAATCAGGCAATTTTAACTGCATTGAATTTAATCCAGGAAATCATTCCATCGTATATGCTGCCGGCGGTTCTTCTTTTTACAGATCGACAGATAATGGAGTTACATTTACTCTTATCACTTCCGGACTCAGTGGCGGTGAACGGTCAGCCATTGCAGTTTCACCCGCAAACTCCACCTATGTTTATATTCTTTTTGCGAACAATGATAGCGGATATGGCGGAGTGTACCTTTCAACTGATAACGGACAAACTTTCAGCGTTCGCTCCACTACCCCAAATATTCTCGGTTATACCTGTGACGGAAGCGATAGTGGCGGACAAGGCTGGTATGATCTGGCAATAACTGCCGATCCGAACAATGCCAGCATACTGTATGTTGGCGGAGTGGATGTCTGGAAATCGACAAACGGAGGATCAACCTGGACTATCAATTCGAATTGGGCCGGAGAATGTAGTGTGCCGGAAGTGCACGCAGATTGCCATTATCTGGGATTTTCCCCAGTCAATGGGCAACTTTTTGCCGGGAATGACGGAGGAGTTTTTTCCACATCTAACGGCGGTACAACATGGAATTTCCTGATCGTTGGGGTCACCATCGGACAGATCTATAAACTGGGACAGGCCCAGTTATCAAAAAACCATGTGATCAATGGATTTCAGGATAACGGGACCTATACTTTGAAACCGTCAGGCTGGGTTCAGACCGGCGGCGGCGACGGGATGGAATGTATCATCGACTATTCTGATGATGCTTATACCTACTACACAATATATTATGGAGACATTTTCAGAGATTATAATAATACCGACGCAGATCATATTGCCGGGAATGGAATTAACGGCATTACGGAAAGCGGAGCCTGGGTGACTCCATATGTTCTGCACAAAACAGATCCCAATACAATGTTCATCGGCTATATCAACATCTGGAGAAGTAAGGACGTCAAGGATGCAAATCCTGTCTGGCAACAAATATCGAATAACCTGGCAGGAAGCAATACTAACGACATGGCCGTTGTTGAACATTCACTTGCAAACACAAATGTTCTTTATGCAGCTCGTTATGACAACCGTCTGTTCAGATCAGACAACTGCATGGATGTTAATCCTTTATGGACAGATCTAACTCCTTTTCTTCCTGAGGCCTCCACCCCTACGAGCCTGGCCGCGCATCCGACCGACCCGAATACGGTTTATATGACAATCGGGAATTCGGTTTATAAATCAGTAAATAAAGGCATGAGTTGGACCAATATCAGCTTAAACCTGCCAGCAGTGCATATGGATTATATCATATATTATAAAAATGACAATGAAGGGCTCTACCTCGGGACAGATGCAGGAGTTTATTTCAAAGACTCTGCCATGAGCAACTGGACTGCTTTTAGCAATGGACTACCTGCAAATGCCAAGATCACAAAGCTGGATATTTATTATGATAACGACAGTGTTTCAAGCGATGTGATCAGGGGATGCACCTATGGAAGAGGATTGTGGGGTTCAGGTATGTATTATGGTACTCCCATAGCGAATTTCACTGCCAATAAAACTAACATTACTGCCGGTTGCACCGTCGATTTTACTGACCATTCAACGGGTACACCTACAAACTGGCAATGGACATTCCAGGGAGGTACTCCTTCTCAGTCGAATGTCAAGAACCCTGCAGGGATTGCTTATAACACGCCAGGAACTTATTTTGTAGAAATGAAGATATGGAATATCAATGGTGCTGATTCCTTAGTAAAAACAAATTATATCACGGTTGGTAACGCACAGGCTCCGAACGTAAATTTCACTGCCGATAAAACGGTGCTATGTATAGGTGATGTCGTTCATTCTCAGGATGAGAGTGAATATTGTCCGACTTCCTGGAATTGGGATTTTTCACCCTCCACTTTTACTTTCATACAGGGAACAACAGCCGGCAGCGAGAACCCGGTTGTACAGTTCAATGCCCCCGGTTTTTATGCCGTCAGGCTGATAGCAACAAATAGCACCGGCAGCAACTCCCTGACAAAACTGAATTACATTGCTTATGGAGGTTACATGCTTCCTTTCTACGAAGGATTTGAGAATGGCTTTGATTATCAGCACTGGACTGTTCTGAACCCGGACAATAATATTACCTGGGATACGATCACAGTTGGTGGCACAAATCCCGGGCACATAGCAGCATGGATGAATTTTTATAATTATAGAATAGCCAGCAGGGATCAACTTATAAGTCCTCCTTTGAATTTTGCAGGCTATACCTCATTGATGATGAATTTTGAGCACGCCTATGCACAGCATGCTACGATAATAGATTCACTGATCGTCAAGATCTCCTCTGATTGCGGAATAACCTGGACACGCCTTCTTGCAGAAGGTCCTAACGGCTCTCCGAATGTCTTTGCAACACATTCACAGATGTCGACCCCGTTTTATCCTGAATCTTCTTACGATTGGTGTGGCTCTTCTTATGGAACGAACTGTTACCAACTGGATCTTACACCCTGGGCCGGAATGCAGAATATAGAGATCATGTTCGAATCTTTTAATCATGAGGGGAACAACCTCTTTCTGGATAACGTCAGCATCACTGCCCTTACAGGGATCAATGAAACAGGGCTTAATAAAGAAGAGATCAGTATCTTCCCAAATCCTACAACAGGAATTGTTAACCTGCTTATATTGAATCCTTCTTCAAAAGTGAATGTCTCTGTCAGTAATATGGAGGGAATAAATCTGCTGACTGATCATTTTGCATCAAAGACGGGGAATTTTGAAAAACAATATGACTTATCTGAGTTCCCGAAAGGAATTTACTTTTTCAGGGTTATTTCAGATAAATCTACAATAGTCAGGAAGGTAATACTGCAATAGTATGAAATACAAATTATTCATCTTTCTAATTATCCTTTCTGCCTGTATCAATCCAGATAAGGATAAAACACTGATGGAACAGGCACTAATTAAGACCGACCTTGAATTCAGCAAACTTAATACTGAAAAAGGGAGAAATCAAGCATTTATTTATTATGCTGCAGATTCAGTGATCATGCTCAGGCAAGGGAATTTTCCGCTTTTAGGAAAAAGAGCACTTTATGAACAATTGAAAGCCATGCCTGACAACAAGATCCATCTTCTGTGGACTCCCGTTAAGGCCGAAGTTTCCGGCGACCTGGGATATACTTTTGGAAACTGGGAATTAAGGTTAACCGGGAAAGACACCGTCATGTATGGAAACTATGTGACTATCTGGAAGAGGTGCTCCGATGGAAAATGGAAATATGTGCTTGATGGAGGAAACGATACACCTAAACCAAAGTAAAAGCAGCTTCATGCATCTGTTTTATTCCCCTGTTCCTGTTCAGGAAGTGAATATCCTTGATAAAGAGGAATCATGGCACTGCACGCGTGTACTGAGACTGGCCGCAGGCGGAAGAATCCATCTTACTGATGGAGTAGGAACTCTTTTTGAATGTGTCATCCTGAATGCCGATCCAAAGAAGTGTATAGTAAAAGTGATTTCATCAGAGAAGGAATATCTGAAGCGAAAAAACTATCTCCACATTGGGATTGCCCCCACTAAAAAGAATGACCGTTTCGAATGGTTCCTGGAAAAAGTTACAGAGATTGGGATCGATGAGATCACACCAATTCTTTGCGATCATTCCGAGCGGGGCAGGTTGAAAATTGACCGGATGCAAAAGATTCTTATCTCGGCTATGAAACAATCATTGAAGGCATACCTGCCAAAACTGAATGAGCCATCTGATTTACAGAAATTTGTGATCAGGCAGTTTTCAGGTCAGAAATTTATTGGATACTGCGAATCCGGCACGGAAGATGAACTTCAGAAAATATATCAGAAAGGTCAGAATGCACTGATCCTGATCGGTCCTGAAGGTGATTTTTCACCGGACGAAATCAATCTTGCAAAAAAAGAGGACTTTATTCCAATAAGCCTGGGAAAAAGTCGTTTACGAACTGAGACAGCAGGTGTTGTTGCTTGTCATACAATTTTGTTAATGAATTCATAATGCGTATTTTAAATTCGATTTTATGAAAAAATGGATTTTTCTTATCAGTATATTTTTCCTGCTGACCTCCTTCGCTCCGGTTCCATCATTCCAGATCGCATTACTGAAGTACAACGGAGGAGGCGATTGGTACGCAAACCCCACCTCCCTGCCGAATCTTGTGAAATTTGCCAATAAGAACCTGGGAACCAACATCAATGAAGATGTCCCTACCGTTGATGTGGGAAGTCCTGAGATCTTTAATTATCCATTCGTTCACATGACCGGTCACGGAAATGTGATCTTTTCTCCGCAGGAACAGAAAAATCTAAGGAATTACCTTATCGGAGGCGGATTTCTTCATGTCGATGATAATTACGGTATGGATAAATACATCCGGCCGCAACTGAAAAAACTCTTCCCCGAACTTGATCTTATTGAGCTGCCAATCAGTTTCCCGTTTTATCACAAACCTTTTGATTTCCCCAATGGTCTTCCGAAGATCCACGAGCATGATGGTCTGCCGGCACAGGGATTCGGATTATTCTGGGAAGGAAGACTCATTCTCTACTATACCTACCAATGTGATCTCGGTGACGGCTGGGAAGATCAGGATGTCCATCATGACTCCGAACCTACCCGTTTAAAAGCTCTGCAAATGGGAGCAAATATGCTGCAGTACGTTTTTACAAACCGATAACCCCCCACCCCTTTGCCCTCTCATAAAAGAGGGAGGAGGAAAAGCTTATAAAATCAGATTACTTTTTTCAGTTTCTGATTTCCTTTGGGCAAGTCACTTTTTCAATATCTTTGCCATACATCAAATGAAAAAGGATATTTCATGCCTGATCTTTATAACAGGTTATCTGAAGATGTACGGTTCAGGGAAGGATTGAAGGCCTGCCTTAATTGCGGGACTTGTACTGCAATATGCCCGGCTGCAGAGTTTTACAAATATCAGCCCCGCAGGATACTGGAAATTCTGCAAACAAAAGACGACGTACAAATTGAAGAGCTTCTCAAGAGCAATACCATCTGGTATTGTGCAGAGTGTATGTCGTGCGTTACACGTTGTCCGAGAGGAAATGCCCCCGGATTGCTGATTCAGGCGCTGCGTTCGGTTTCACAGGAACTGGGATATTTTACCGAATCGGAGAAGGGAAGACAGCAACTGGCGCTGAAACGTACCATCGGGAAATGGATCCTTGAATATGGCTATTGTCTTTTCCCATCTGAGATATTGCCTGAATTGCATCCTGAACAAGGGCCTGTCTGGGATTGGGAACATCAAAATATTGAAGCCGTTATGACAAGGCTTGGGGCAAATTATAAAGGAACGGGTCCCGGGATCCTCAGGAAAATCCCGGACGAGGCGCTGGATGAAATCAAAAGGATCTTTGAGGTCACAGGCGCCGTTTCAAGATTTGATAAAATTGAAGAATTTTCCAGGAAGAAAGCCTTGGAAATGGGCATGGAAAACGGAACACTCGATGATTATATAAAGTTTATCTATACTGCAAATTCAGGAGATCATACCAGGAAACATGAAGATTGAAGGGAAACAACGGATCTGGAAGGATTACCAGAAAGAGATTGCAGATGACCATTTCTTTTATGTAAGAAGTTGTGTCAGGCAGAATTTTTTCCCGGGATCTGAGAAAACATTCTTACGGATATTGCAATCTGAACTAAAAAGGGATGTCTATGAAAACCCTTCCCATACCACGTGTTCCGGAATTGGTTACCACACCGATATTCTTCCTTTTGAGACTTCCATGACCATGGTGGCCCGTCAATTTGCCCTTATGACTGAAGCTGGGTATGAAAATTTTGTGACCTCCTGCATCACTTCTTTTGGACTATATTCCGAGGTGCTGGAAACCTGGCATCATTTTCCGGAAACAGAAGAAAAAACCCGTGAATTCCTTTTTAAGGCCACAGGGCGAGAATTTAAAAAACCTTGCAATGTCGCACATGCTTCCGACATTATATTCAAATTACGAAAAGAGATCAGTGAAAAAGGGAAATACAGGCTGATAAACCGTAATACCGGTCAGCCTTTGCGTGTCGTTGAACACATTGGGTGCCATTACTCCAAGATGTTTCCCGGCAAAGGAGTCGGCGGAGCAGAATATCCATATGTTCTTACAGGCATGATCGAAGAATGGGGCGGAGAAGTAATTGACTACCCTGAACGCAGACATTGCTGTGGTTTCGGATTTAGGCAGTACCTCATTCAGGCTAACCGTGGTTTTTCGATATCCTGTTCGAAGAAAAAATTTGATTCGATGGAACCTTACAAACCGGATATGATCCTTACCAACTGTCCGGGATGCCCCATGTTTCTTGATCGCTGGCAATATGCAATCAGCGAGATGGAAGGAAAAACCTATGGAGAAAATGGTTTTGGAATACCTGTGTTGACTTATGAGGAGTTGGCAGGCCTTATTCTTGGATATGATCCATGGGATCTTGGATTTCAGGTTCACCAGGTTCCTGTTGAGCCGTTGCTTGAAAAAATCGGAATCCCCTATGATCCTGAGAAGAAATTCAAAGGTATCAATGGACAAGATCTCGGCAGACCGGCTTCTCCTTCTTTTCTGAAATTTTATCCTGAAAAAGCATGAGCAAATCAGCCATCGTTATCGGAGGAGGAATAGCCGGGATGGAAGCCGCATCTCAGCTTGCACGCCTCGGGATTGAGGTCAACCTGATAGAAAAACAATCTCAGTTTGGTGGCCATCTGAACAGTTGGGACCGTCTGTTTCCCAACAGGCGCGACAGTAAAGAGGTGTATGAATACCTGGAGCGTGGAATGAACGATGCCATCTCTTTGCATCTGAATGCAGAGATCTATATCATCCGGCATGGGTCAGAAAGGTTCACCGTTGAATTAAAGGACGGAAAAGAAATGAATTCCGAAGCGCTCGTCATTGCAACCGGTTATGAGGTTTTTGATGCAGGAAAGAAGGAAGAGTACGGTTACGGTATTTATGACAATGTGATCACTTCCGTTGAGCTCGAAGAAGTATTCAGGAACAACAAGCAGAAGAAACTTTTCGAAGGCCTGGCTTCAAAACGCATCGGGATCATACATTGTGTCGGGTCACGCGATGAAAAAGCTGGAAATCTTTATTGTTCAAAATTGTGTTGCGTCACCGGGGTGAAACAGGCTATTGAGATCAAAGAACTGATGCCGGATGTCGAAGTTTTCTGTTTTTACATGGATCTGCGCATGTCCGACCGTTATTTTGAGGAGATGTATTTTGAAGCGCAGGAAAAATGGGGAATTCAGTTTATCCGGGGAAGACTTTCAGAAGCTTCCGAGAATCAGGATCATACGCTACTGATCAAGCTGGAAGACACCTTGACCGGGTTGCCATTGAAAATGAAAGTCGGGTTGTTGATCCTTCTTGTGGGGTTTGTTCCATCTCCGGAGACCCGGCGGCTGGCAGCCATGCTGGGATTAAAAGAAGGAGATGACCGGTTCCTTTGTCCGGCTGATGAACATACACTCACAAATTCCACAACCATACCGGGCGTTTTTCTTGCAGGAACAGTGAAAGGACCCGCCGGCATAGCCAGTACTATTGCAGATTCCCGGGCAACGGCATTGCAGGTTGCAGCTTATCTGAATTCACAGACATGAATATCAATCATCCGGCATGAAATCCTTTGGGTACACGATCAGCAAAGACAGGCAAATTGATTTCGATGCCAATGATCGTGAAATAACCAGACTTATTGATGCAGTAGAGCCTTCCATCAGGCTTTGCATGGGTTGCGGAAGTTGCACCGGGACCTGCTCGGCAGGGCATTTCACTGAATTCAACATCCGCAGGATCCATACTCTTATCCAGAGAGGTGAGTTTGATCACCTGAAACAAGAAGTCATGAAATGCATGCTGTGCGGCAAATGCCAGCTCGTTTGCCCTCGAGGTGTTAACCTGAGAAACCTGATCCTTTCGATACATACTGCATTGGAAACCTACGGAATATGACCTTTAACCTGTTTATCCTTCCCTTTGTCCTCGGACTGATATTCCTGATCTTCTCCCTGATCAGGAAGGTCAGAAACTGGATAAGCAGGATGGAACCACCGGATAAGGCAAAATTTAAAACAGGGTTTCGCAGTCAGAAATTCTTACCGGCCCTCAGGGAGATCTTCTTTGAAAGCCTTTTACACAGAAAGATGTTCCGCAAAAATCCGTTATTGGGTTTTATGCACATGAGTTTTGCCTTTGGATGGTTCCTTTTAATTGTGTTTGGGAATATGGAATCGAGGATCTATAGCGGGTTCTGGGTAAATCCACCTTATTATCCCATTTTCCTGAAATTTTTCATTCACGACAAACGCGTGCTTCCGTTTGAAATTTTTACAGTCCCTGGATTTTTCAGGTTCTCTATGGACCTTATCCTGATGTTCATCCTGAGCGGGCTGGTTCTTGCTATGATCAAACGCAGCCATTCAAAATGGTTCGGATTAAAAAAAACCACTCAATTCCAGTTCACTGACAAAATAGCCAAGACCTGCCTTTGGCTCATCTTTCCATTACGGCTTCTTGCAGAAAGTTTCACTGCAGGCGCTTATGGTTATGGAGGAGGATTTGTTACACAGCATCTCGGCAATGTTCTTGCATTTGTATGGCCGCTTTCTGATAAAGCTGTTGCCTATGGCTTCTGGTGGATGTATTCACTGAGTCTCGGGATCTTTTTCGTCACAATGCCTTATTCAAGGTATGCGCATATTCCGGTCGAGTTGATGTTGATCTTCTGCAGGAACTTTGGGATCCATCCAAAAAAAGGGGCAGATTATCTCAACGAAATCGAAGTCCTTTCCTGTCCCCGCTGCGGTGTCTGCATAGATATCTGTCAGATGAATTCTGCTGCTGGAATTCAGGATATCCAGTCAGTTTATTTCCTGCAATCAATCCGCAACCAGCAGGTAATGGAAAGTTATGCCATGCGCTGCCTTGTCTGCGGGCGGTGCCAGGAAGTTTGTCCCGTAGGAATTCATCTCGATTTTCAGCGGGTCATCCAACGGGAATCTTTCCAGAAGAAACAAGTACAGGATTATTCTTATCTGCCCGTCTCCATGCCACGGAAGACAGAGGTGGTCTATTTTGCCGGCTGTATGTCACATCTTACACCTGCTATTCCGCGCGCAATGAAAAAGGTACTGAATACGGCAGGTGTCGATTATCTTTTCCTGGATGAAGATGGTTCCGTTTGCTGCGGACGCCCCCTGATGCTGGCAGGAAAATCGAAACAAGCGGAAAAACTGATTGAACAAAATAAAAGAAAGATCATGGATTCGGGGGCGGATACCCTGGTGACCTCCTGTCCTATTTGTTTCAGGATTTTCAGTGAGGAATATAAGCTGGAGATCCGAATCCTTCATCATACCCAATATCTTCTGGAGCTGATAAAGAAAGGGAAAGTGCCGCTTCAGGCCTATTTTCGCAAAACCGTCTATCATGATCCCTGTGATCTTGGTCGTGGTTCGGAAATTTTTAATGAACCGCGGGAATTGCTGCAAAAGATCTCTGATCCGTTAAGTACTTCGAATGAAAGCAGGCAATCCCTTTGCTGCGGCGGAAGTCTGGCGCTTCTCAACGCATCCACGGAAGAAAAGAACAAGATCACGAAAGAAGCGCTTGCCAGTTATCTTGAATGTAAACCTGATATTCTTGTAACCTCCTGCCCATTATGCAAGAAAACCTTTTCAAAACATTCGCCTGTAAGGGTTATGGATGTGGCGGAGCTGGTGGTGGAGGCTATTCCGGGTTCGACTCTTTTTTCTTCGTAAACTGCCCGAGATTAAGAGCAAGTGAGAAGAAGTTTGGGTTGTAGGTTCCTGTCATGTATACAGACCGGGCATAGCTCAGGGTAAACATTTTTATTTTGAGGCCGAAGCCATAAGAGAATCCGCTGAGGGCGGTACGATCGGTCAGTTCCATCTCCTGACGCTGGCGGTAGTTATATCCTAACCTGATCGAGAATGCTTTAGCTATTGTGAGTTCCCCGCCAATTACAATGTGACGCATCAGTTCATCTCCGAATTTTTCGATACCAGACTTTTGTTTGGTTTGTCCGGTTATGGGATCGACCTGGTTGGCAGGAGCCAAAGGGTCATAATAAGCCAGGTTCCATCGTTCAATGTTGTTATAGAGCACCGATATCCTCAGAGGAATGTGCCTGAGTTTCACAGCTACGCCCGCCTGCATCTCAAAGGGCAGCGGATCATTGGTTCCGGGAATATATTCGAGGAGTTCAATTCCGATATTCCGTGCAGTAAGAGAAGCCGAAAAAGTATTATCGGTAGTGTGATAAGTCCCGGCCACATCAACGGCAATACCTGCGGCATGATAGGTTTCAAGTTGTGAATAGATAACTTTTCCGTTGGCGCCTATAGAAAAATGCGGACTTAAAGTCCTGCCCCATCCAAGTGTCAGTGCATATTCACCGGCGCTGAAAGTTCCCGTGTTATTCCCTGCAATATCTGCAGAGGTGAACGATCCGTAATTGATGAACTGGAAAGTCCCTACAAAGTTGCCGACTTTACTGAATGATCTTGAATA
>CAZUYY010000034.1:0-12097 GCA_964624935.1 uncultured Prolixibacteraceae bacterium | reverse complement strand
TGCGATATCACACGTGCGGCTTCAATAGCCTGATAACTCATAAGTGAACCAAGTGGCAGCATTTCGCCTGATTGATTGCGGACATAATATTTATCAATATTAGTCACAAACCTGCGGGAGTTAGTATCTGCCTGCACGACCACATGATAAGTGCGGTTATATAGGGTGAAATCATTCACAAAAGAACTACCCATGTAAGATTGAATGGTATTGAATGCATCTGAAATGTTCACTCCCATCTTTTTACATTTCTCCCGGTCTACGGTCAGATTATAACTTGGGGTATGGGCTGAATAATAACTTACAGCCCTCGAAATGGCGGGATTCTTGTTTGCTTCACTGACAAATTTGCGCACTACTCTTTCAAATGCATGAACATCATCGTTTGTATTACGTTGTTCTATCTGGAAGCTGAATCCGGCCGACTGTCCTATTCCCGGGATCGGAGCAGGCTGCATAACAACAACTTTTGCATCTTTTATTCCCGCTTTTGCAATGCGTTTAAGCATCACTTCTATAATACCCGGTACTTTTTCACTGGTCTCTTCACGCTGGCTCCAGGGCTTGAGCTGACAGAAAATTGTACCACTGTTTGACTTTGCTGCCCCATTGCTGACATTGAATCCTGATATAGCAGAATAATGCGCTACCCCGGGTGTTTCACCTATGACCCTCATTAACTTATTAAGCAATTCGACGGATTGGGTTGTAGATGCAGCTTCTGCCATCTCATAGGTGACCTGCAGTCTCCCGATGTCCTCATTCGGAATAAACCCCGTAGGTTTCAATTTAAATAAGAAAAACGTTGCGACGCCAATACAAATCAATAAAACAACCACATATTTCGATGCGCGGATACCCCGTCTTACCCCATTAAAATATCGTGAAGAGAATTTATCGAACATGTTGTCAAACCAATAGAAAAACTTGTTCAGCCCTCTTGATTTTTTAGTAAAATGATGAGGCTTCAATAAAAGGGAACACAATGCCGGTGTCAGGGACAAGGCTACGAAAGCAGAAATTAAAATAGATACAGCGATGGTAATGGCGAACTGTTGATATAATCGGCCTACAATACCCGGGATAAATGCAACAGGAACAAATACCGATGCCAGAATCAATGCGACAGCAATTACCGGGGCAGTGATATCCCTCATGGCATGCATGGTGGCTTCCCTGGCAGACATTTTTTCCACATCAATGTAACGCTGTACGGCTTCCACAACAATAATTGCATCATCAACCACAATTCCGATCGCCAGTACAATGCCGAACATTGTCAGTGTATTAATGGTAAATCCGAAGGGAACAAAAAAGATAAATGTGCCCAGGATAGATACCGGAATGGCCAGGATAGGAATAATTGCCGTACGCCAGTTCTGAAGAAACAGGAATACTACAAATGCGACCAGGGAGAGTGCTATAAGCAGTGTTTTGATCACTTCCTGCATCGAAACCCTGACTATAGTAACGGCTTCAAAAGGCACAGTGTAATCAATATCTTCAGGGAATGATTTTTTTAGGTTTTCGAGTTCTGCATAAACACCTTTTGCCACGTCCAGAGCATTGGCGGTTGGCAAAGGGAAAACCATAAGCATGGATGCACGTTTACCATCTACATAAGCATTGCTGTAATAAGTAAACTTACCCAACTCAACTCTGCCAATATCTTTGATGTAAACCATTTCACCCGTAGCCGGAATGGATTTTACAACAATTTTCTCGAATTCAGAGACTTTATTCAATCGTCCGTTCACCAGAATGCTGTATTCATGAGTCTGTGTCATGTCCTGTGGGGGTGCGCCGACTGAACCTGCTGCCACCTGAACATTCTGTTCATTTAATGCATCAATGACATCCTGCGGAGTCAGGGAATAGGATGCCATTTTATCGGGATTAAGCCATATACGCATACTGAAATTATCGGCACGGGTATTTATATCACCTACACCTGGTATTCGGAGCAGCGCATCCACTAAATGTGTATTCGCGTAATTATCGAGGAAAGTAATGCCATGGGTGCCTTTTGGAGAAAAGAGCGCTACCATCATCAACTGGGTTATATTTCTTGCCCGTACTGTTAGCCCTAAACGGCTTACTGTCGACGGCAACAAAGGTTTAGCTATGCCAACCCGGTTCTGGACATCAAGTGTGGCAATATCTACATTCGTACCAACTTTAAATGTCGTATTAATTGACATCATACCTGTACTGGTACTGTTGCTCTGAATATATTCCATACCGGGCACTCCATTTATCACTTCTTCTACAGGCGTGGCAACGGTTTGCTCGACAGTTATCGCATCTGCACCTGTATAATTTGCTGAAACAGAAACTGCCGGAGGTGTAATCTTAGGATACTGGTTAACAGGTAATACAAGAATGCAGATAATCCCCAGAATGACGATTATAAGAGAGATGACGATTGACGTGACCGGTCTTCTGATAAAAGTTTCAGAAATCATAATTCCTGATTTCTTTTTTTGTTTGCCAGATATTCAAGTTGCTTCTTCCCGTAAGCTATTTTGACGATTACGACAAAAAGTACAGGAACGATAAAAATTGCAAGTGATGAAGCTGCAATCATACCTCCCATGACCGTTAATCCGATAGTTCTGCGGGCCACAGCGCCGGCTCCCGTTGCCAGTACCAATGGCATGACACCCAGAATGAACGCCATTGAAGTCATGAGAATAGGCCGCAAACGCAAACTGACTGCAGCAAGGGTCGATTTGATAAGATCTTCCCCGCTATCTACCCGCACTTTGGCATATTCTACAATAAGTATCGCATTCTTGGCCGCAAGCCCGCTCAGCGTTATGAGACCTATTTGTGCATAAACATTGTCAGTCAGACTGGGCACGAACATCAGGGTCAGAATAGCTCCAAATGCGCCAACAGGGACCGCAAGCAATACTGAAAAAGGTACCGACCAGCTTTCATACAATGCTGCCAGGAAAAGAAAAACAAAAGTGAGTGAAAATAAAAAGATATAAATAGTCTGAGTACCGGCCTGAACCTCTTCATAGCTCAACCCCGAAAAGTCATAACCATATCCCTGTGGCAGCACTCTTGCTGAAATATCTTTTAAGGCGGCTATTACCTGGCCGCTGCTGTAACCTTCAGATGAACCTCCATCTACTTCTGCTGAACGGAAGATGTCAAAATGTGATTGCAGTGGGGCAGATTCTGTCATCTTATAACTTATCAGCGAGCTTAGCGGCAGCATTGTTCCCACCTCATTACGGACATAGTATTTATCCATATTCGTGATCATCTTGCGATACGTGGTATCGGCCTGAACTACAACATGGAAAGTGCGGTTATAAAGCGTGAAATCATTCACATAAATACTCCCCATGAATGTTTGTATAGCCGTAAAAACATCCGAAATATTGACGCCCATTCTCTTGCATTTTTCCCTGTCAACAGTGACATTATAACTTGGCGTATGTGCCGAGTAATAACTGAATGCATGAGAGATGGCGGGATTTTTATTTGCTTCGGCTACAAAATTATTCACTACTTTTTCAAATGCATGGACGTCATCATTTGTATTACGCTGTTCTATCTGGAAACTGAACCCTGCCGTTTGACCGATACCGGGGATCGGAGCGGGAGGGATGACTACAATATTAGCATTCTTTATATTCGCTTTTGCAATACGATCACGCAGTACATCGATAATTCCCGGGATCCGCTGACTTGATTTTTTACGCTCCTCCCACGATTTAAGCTGACAATAGATAGTACCGCTGTTGGATTTGGTGGCGCTGGTTATTACATTAAATCCGGCCAGTGCCGCATAGTGCTGAATGCCCGGTGTGGAGGAAACGACTTTCATCAGTTTCGTCATCACATCTATAGACTGAGTGGTCGCTGATGCTTCCGGTAATTCGTAAGTCACATAGATAAGTCCGTCATCTTCACTCGGGATAAATCCAAAGGGTTTATGCTGAAACATGTAAACGGCAGCTATACCAATACATAATAACAAAACGATCACAAATTTTGAATTACGAATGCCATTCCGGACCCCATTGGAATAACTCCTCGTAACTGATTCGAACCAGGTATCAAACCTGAAGAATATTTTGTTTAAACCCTTTGCTTTCTCATCAAGTGCATGGGGCTTCAATAACAAAGTACATAATGCGGGAGTCAGGGATAAGGCTATAAAAGCAGAGAGCAGAATGGATACGGCAATAGTGATTGCAAATTGCTGGTACAATCGTCCTACAATACCGGGAATAAATCCCACCGGCACAAATACCGAAGCCAGGATAAGAGCAATAGCGATTACGGGCGCCGAAATATCGTTCATGGCATGGTAGGTAGCATCCATGACATTCATCTTTTCCACATCCATATAGCGCTGAACTGCTTCGACCACAATAATGGCATCATCAACCACAATTCCAATGGACAATACAAACCCGAACATGGTCAGGGTATTAATTGTAAATCCTAAAGGAATGAAAAATGCGAATGTGCCGAGAATGGATACAGGTATAGCCAAAACAGGAATCAGTGTGGATCTCCAGTTCTGAAGAAACAAAAACACTACAAATGCAACCAGGCAAAGGGCAATCAGGAGTGTTTTTACTACTTCCTGCATTGAAATCTTAACCACAGTCACTGTTTCATAGGGTATTTTATAATCGACATCGGCTGGAAATGATCTTTTCAGATTCTCGAGTTCTTTCGTTATTCCGCTTGCTGTTTGCAAAGCATTGCTGCCCGGCGTCTGATAAAGAGTAAGAATTGAAGCCCGTTTGTCATCTACATAACAGTTGCTCGAATAGGTGAATTTGCCTAATTCAACCCTGGCGACATCTTTCAGATAAACCATTTCACCTGTAACCGGCATTGTTTTAACAACAATCTTTTCGAATTCAGAAACTTTATTCAGCCTGCCGTTTACGAGTACGCTTAATTCATAGGTTTGTGTCTTTTGCTGGGGGGGCACACCGGCTGAGCCTGCAGCAACCTGCAGGTTTTGTTCAGTTAAGGCATTAATAATATCAGTGGATGTCAATGAATAGGCAGCCATTTTATCAGGATTTACCCAGACGCGCATACTGAAATTATCGGCGAGGGTTGTAATAGCGCCTACCCCCGGTACACGGAGCAAGGCATCCATGATAAATATGTTGGTATAATTATCTAAAAAGGTAATGTTGTGCGAACCCTTAGGCGAATAGAGTGCCACCAGCATCAATGCACTTGGATTTACTGCCCGGACGGTCAGTCCCAGACGGCTGACTGCCGCGGGTAATAAAGGTGTTGCAATACTTACGCGGTTCTGAACATCAAGCGTGGCAATATCAATGTCGGTACCAATTTTAAAAGTTGTGTTAATGGTCATCAACCCGTTATTGGTACTGTTGCTTTGCATGTATTCCATGCCATGTGTTCCATTTATCTGCTCTTCAAGGGGAGTGGCAACAGTTTGTTCCACAGTCGTGGCATCTGCTCCTGTAAACTGACCTGAGACCTGGATAACGGGAGGAGTGATATTCGGATATTGGCTGACGGGCAGGTTAAAAACACAAATAGCGCCGATGAATGCTAATACAAGCGAAACAACGATTGCGGTGACCGGCCTTTTAATAAAAGTATTGGCAATCATAAGGCGCCTGACTTGTTAGGTTTACCATTTGCCGGTTTTTTTGAGATACTTATCAAAGAACCGGTATGCAATGATTGAACCCCATCAACAACGATCCGGTCATCGGCATTAATTCCTTTTTTTATGATTACATCAGGCTCTATTGTTTGTCCTAACTGTACCTTCTTTTGTAATGCAATCTGAACAGGATGGGTTTTCGTGGAATCATTCGGATCATGAGCCAGAGTATCTTTTACCAGGTACACAAAATATTCTCCCATCAGCTCTACTACAGCCTTGCCAGGCACTACCAGTCTGGGTCCGCTTTCCTGGTTATGCACACGTAAAACACAACTGGTCCCTGGTCTTAAGGTATAACCTGGGTTCGGGAAAATTGCTCTTACACGGATCGTGCCGGTTTGAGGATCGACGGCGCGATCTATTACCGAGATTTTTCCCTGATAGGGGTAGATCGAATCGTTTGGAAGCACAATGGTAAACAGGGAGTCGATTTGTTGTTGTTTTTCGTTTTTAAGTTCCTCAAAATGGGCAAGCTGTTTCTCGGAAATCAAAAAATCCACACCCATCGGATCATCTGTCGATATAGTATTCAGGACGGTTTGCCCGATAGACACCATATTCCCCAGTTTAACCTGGCTAAAACCAATCGTACCATCAAATGGGGCGTTTATGATTGAATAAGCCAGATTGGTTGCTGCTATTTTTAATGTTTGCTCGGCAGCAGTAACGGTGCTCCTCGCATTCTCCAGAGCTATTGCCGCATGATCAAGCGTCTGTTTGGCGACAGCATCATACGTGTTCAGATAAGTATAACGGTCGGCATCCTGTTGTGCCTGCTTAAGATTGCCCTGCGCCACCTCCAGGTTGGCTTTTGCCTGATCATAGCTTTCCTGGAACAACCGGCGGTCAATTTCATACAACGGTTGCCCTTTAGTAACATGAGTGCCTTCGGTAAACGATATTCCTGTAATATAACCCTGTACTTGCGGACGCAAATCAACCTGGCTTAGCGCTGTAATAGTTGCGGGATATTTATCATAGTACAGGACTTTTTTTGCCTTCACTGTAAATATATTGACTGGTACAGGCGGATTAGCAGGAGGTTGTTTTTGTTTACACGAAACAAAAAAGAGGCAACCGATGAATAAGACTAAAAAGACACTTCTCATGGAGTCGGTAATTATTTAATTCATAATAATTATTTACCAGAAATATTACCCATTGCTTTTTCCAGATCAACCTTGTTGGATAATACCTGGAACAAGGCATTTAAATAACTGATCTCTGATGATATTAAATTTGATTCCGCGGTTATCACATTAAGGTACGCTATCAAACCTTGTTTGTACTGAAGCGAAACTACTGCATAAACATCCTTTGCCATTGCCAGATTATCATGCAGCACATACAGGTCATTCAAATTACTTTTATAATTTGCCAGGGCTTCTGTATATTCAGAATAGATGATGGATTTGAGACTGGTCTCTGCCAAATCAATTTGTTGTTCCTGGAGTTTTGCCTTCTGAATGTTTTCCATTCTTCGTCCTCCGGTGAACAGGGGGATATTGATTGACGCACCAATATATGTATAGGGATAGCCCTGATTCAGAAAGTTTGGTAAAGTATTGCTTTCGTATTCATAGGTATAATTGTAAAATGCGGAAAGGGAAGGCAGAAATTGATTCTTGTAATACTTTACAGCCAATCGTTGCAGGTTTTTTACTGTTTTTAGCTGTTGATATTCTATACGGTTATCGTATTGTAATTTTTCAGTGGTATCAAATGTTATCTCCTTCATCATTTGTGCCGTGTCAAAGCTCACAATAAATTCTTTTTCCGGCGGGAACCCCATCAATTGTTTCAGCATAGCATATTGTGGCCGTACACTTTCTTTTGCCTGTTTTAATTGTGCTTTTGAATTATTCAGTGAGATAGTGGCTTCTTTATAATCGGTCTGATCCACTACGCCTCCGACATATTGATGATAGGCATCCCGGAGTGTTTTACCTAGACGGGCTGTATCTTCCTCTAAGACATTCATTTGTTCCAGGGTCAGCAGAAGACTATAAAACGACTTACTGACATTTGCAATTAAATTTATTTTAGTGCTGTCATTTGATTGCTTCGCTAGTTGTACATACAAATGTGCACTTCTGGCAGCATTTAATACATCCGGGTTGATGATGGTTTGTGTTGCATTCAATTGAGGCAGAAATGTATTGATAATACCGGTATGCTCTTTTATTAATGCACCGGATGGGTCAAGAGGATTGGTTGAAAATACGGTAGGCAATGCATCATAATGCGTAAAAGTACCGGCAAGGTTTATCTGTGGAAGCCAGGCTGATAAATTAACAGCATTTGTCTTTTTTACAATGGATATATCAATTAATGACTGTTTGACAGCAGGCTGATTCTGCAAAGCATAAACGATGCACTGATCGAGATTTAAGACCTGTCCGGCCTTGGATGAATTGTTATTTTGAGCGCAGGTGTAAAAGGATGTACCAATAATGGGGACAATAAAAATAATAGCAACCTTTAAAATTTTTCTACTATATCTTATGCACTTCCATAACTTTTTTTTGTACTCACATTCTTGACTCATTTCTTCAGAAAACTGGTTTTTATCTAAGTGGTTTTTCGGTTAAACAGAGTGTTATTTAAACGGAACAAATTAGAAATAAGTATTGACCAGAGAAATTAAACTTTTGTTAATTCGAACTTCGATGCCCCTCCGAAAACTAATTTTAATCCTACTTCAAAATTCGTTGATCAATATTCTATTGTTCAAAAAACACCAATACCCAATACTCCCCTCCCTCTTGGGGGAGGGGCCGGGGGTGGGGTCATTCTCCCCTCCCTCTTGGGGGAGGGGCCGGGGGTGGGGTCCTTTGCTCAACCTTTAATGCCTGACAATCAGCTTCTGTGCAAAACTTCCGGCCCTGAGAATGTAAAAACCGGAAGGGATGTTTGAGATTGATAACCTGAAGCTTTGACCCGCCTGGGTTTCAAGAAGAACCTTTCCGGTTAAATTGATGATACTGACAGTGATCATTTCATTTGGATGCCATGAACCAATAAATCCATAGACAAACAGATCGGCCGGGTTCGGATATACAGTGAAATGATTTTGTACAGGTTCTTGCTGCTCCCTCACAGAGGTGATCACCTGAGGTTTATCGCCTTTTGAATAGTAGTTCAATCCTCCGGAATAATTGCCGACTATAAGATCCATAAAAACGGAATCGGTAAGGTTACCGATTGCCGGTGCCGTTCGCCATCCTGATGAGATCTGAAAAGGAGTGCCGCTGATCAGACTGAACAGGGAATCAGATGCTGTGAATTTCCCATTAAGATTACCATCAATATTGGTAAAATAATGTACTTTCCCTTCATCAGAACCAACCAGTAGTCTGGTGTTTCCCTCTTTATCCCTGAAAAAGCACGGAGTACTGTAACCATAATAAGACAGGGTGTAATTTGTAACATTGATCTTTCCCAGGCTGTCGGTCACCAAAGAAAATTCCGGATCAGTAGCAGTCCCGGTATTTCTGAAATAGCTCAGGTTTCCATTCTGTTCCCCGATGATCAGATCCAGCAATCCGTCTTTATCCAGATCAAACAACTGTGGCGTATTGAATGAACCTGTGTTGATGTTCTTGTAATGAATTTGCGGCGGGGCATAAACAGGGTCAGTATGGGGTGCAGCAGTATTCTTGAAAAACAGGATCGTTCCATCAGAATTGCCAATGATCATGTCGTCACTTCCGTCGCCGTCAAGATCACCGAAGGTCGGGTAAATGCCTTTAAGATGCAGGGAAGAGAGATTGGCAAAATCATCGGTTTCGAGATGGAATAATGGATTGTTCAGGGTACCTGTGTTCTTATAGTAAGCGATCTTTGAACAATAATCAGAATATAAATAACCTTCCTTAGAATAGGAACTGTCGTAATAGCCAAAGTTTCCGATAAGAAGATCAGGCAAACCATCTCCGTTAACATCATAGAGAACAGGAAAAGAAGTTGTTCCTACACTGATCATTTCACTGACCAGAAACCGGTCGGTTACAAACTGAAAATTCGGTTGATTGTTCGTTCCGACATTTTTATAGAACCAGACATTATGGAAATTATCAGCAACCACATAGGCCGGATTATTTGTCGGGTCGAATGGCGCAACCACGAGGTCATTTATCGAGTCATTATCCATATCTAAGTAAAACGGACAGGGAAACTCATAAAGGTGTACAGGTTTGGAATAGGATGGAAATAAAGTGTCAACGCTCACCATGTGCGCCGAATCCTTTGTTCCGCCATTATATAAGGCTATTATATTTGGGAAATTGATGCCTCCGGTGAGGAGATCCTTTACCCCGTCATTAGTAAGATCAAGCGTAAGAAGTGTTGATCCGACATGTTTTGGATTATCCTTTTTTTCAGTACATGGAGATTGTACCTGACTATTTTTATAGGGGCAGGGAACATTCAAGGTGATGGAATCTGAATAAGCGCTTTCCATGAAACCGCCCCAGCAACTGCTTGTAAGTTTATAATCAAGACTGTCGCAATTCCCGTAATCCTGAACCGAAAGGTTCTTGTGATATTCTATATAAGACCCAAGCCCGAAAAAAGTCAGAATATCTGCGCATCCATCCCCGGAAATATCAGAAATTGCCGGATAATCGACCGTCGTTCCAAGAATTCCGACTTTACCGGTATAATAAAATGATTCAATCATATCGGTGACAAGTTCGAATTTGAGAATCGTATCCGATATATTATGAAAAACCCGGATGCTTCCATCCCCATACGTGAATATATCTTCTTTCCCATCGCCATCATAATCATAAAAATACACCCAATCATGCAAGGCCGGAAACAAAGAAGCTAATTCCGGGTGAAATGAATAGCTCACAGAATCAGGTATCCCCTCATTGATAAAAGGAAGGATCCTGCTTCCCTGGCGATCGAAAATAACCAGGTCTTTAATGCCATCGAGGTTGATATCTATTTTCCCGAATTGAGGAGAATTTAATCCTCCCGCCCAGGGATATTCAAGTGGAGAATCAAGAATATTCTGATTATAGCCAATCAAAGGCAAGACAAGAAAAATAATTTTTAAATAGGCTTGTTTGAGCAGGTTAAGGAAATCTTTAAAACGGATAGAAAAAATCATAGACAAAAGTAGGTAAAACAATCATCTGTCCGAAAGTTTGTATCTTTTTTCGACGTCCACAGTCTGCAGTCCTTAGTCCTCAGTAGGCAGTTCGCAGTCCACAATCCATAGTTCGCAGTCGGTATCAACTTGCTCCGTAGGAGCAATATTTTGGTAGCCGTAATTTGGGTTTGATTTTAACCCCGCTCCATCAGAGCGGTATTTTATTCTTTTGCCATCTTGCCATTTTTTAACTCACCACCTCACCAGTTCACTATGTCACCAGTTAATCCTTAAGACACCTAACTGAGAATGCAATAACACGAGACCCTGGATAAATGGATACGCTTGGATCAACATCATTCATCCCATGAGCCCTTGCCTTATATCCGGCATATGAAGCTGACAAGCAGAAAAGGAAGATAATTTACGATTTTGGATTTATTATTGAATTATAAAATTTGCACCCGGTCCATATTACCTTTGGCCAATAAAACCGATTAATGGTCAAACTTTTAACATAAATCAAAAACATTTTTCTTCTTTTTCCGCTATCTTTGTAAAAAAAATTGGTATGACTCAAGCTCTAATTACTACTGAAACGCCAGACGAGATGAAAAAGATCCTGGATCTGTTTAAAAAAAACAAAATGAAATTCGGGATTGCATTTATTGAATCAAATCCGGTTGCAATTTCTGAAAATAATTATCCAATTAAAGATAATGAATGGATATTCCCCGGGCGTCCGGCAAATCCTTCAGAAAGGAAAAGACATGCAGAAAAAATTTCCCGTCAAAGAGGAGGAATCACGACCGAGGATTTAAGAAAGGAAATTGCATCATGCAGAAAAGGCAGATAATCTGGCAAACCAAAGCGATAAGGTCTCTACATTCCATTGAAAATTATATATCCATTGACAAACCAGAATCAGCTATTAATTTTATCGATTCAATGATAGAATTTGGCGTCAGTCTTGGCTCTTTCCATTCTTATGCCCCATGTCGACATAAGGAATATGCCAGCAAAGGATTGGGATGTATCAATTATAAACGCAGCTATGTTTTCTTTTACCGGGCCACAGCAACCCGCCTTTACATCGTGGATATCGTTCATGCGAGCCGTTTGAGATAGATTAGAAGTAGCAGCAGTCCTCAGTCCTCAGTCGGCAGTTTGTATTAACTTGCTCCAGCGGAGCAATATTTTGGTAGCCGTAATAGAGAATTATATATTAATCCGCTCCAGCGGAGCGGTATTTAATATGTATCTGTTGAATTGTTGGGTGAATTGGATACCGCTCCTAAGGAGCG
>CAZUYY010000033.1:0-12112 GCA_964624935.1 uncultured Prolixibacteraceae bacterium | reverse complement strand
ACCCCCGGCCTAAAGGCCGGGGTAATTCATTTTCTCACTTTTACTGGCTGGAGGCGGATTTACCGGCCTTTTTCTTTATTTCTTCACCCTGGAAGCGGATTCCTTTGCCCTTGTAGGGTTCGGGTTTGCGCAAGGAACGGATTTTTGCAGCGATCTGGCCGATCAGTTGTTTATCCGTCGATTTCAGAATGATCATGTTATTTTTTCCTCTTTCGGCTGTTGTTTCGACCTTAACTTCTTTGGGAAGTTCAAGCACAATATTGTGTGAATAACCCAGCGAAAGGTCGAGCAACTGGTCTTTTGCCGTTGCCTTATAGCCCACGCCAACAAGTTCCTGTACAATCGTATAGCCATCGCTTACTCCCTTCACCATATTGAAAAGAAGGGAACGGTAAAGACCATGTTTGGAGCGGTCGTCTCTTTCTTCTGAATTCCGCTGAACAATCAAGTTCGTTCCTTCCACTTTTATGGTAATTTTGGGATCGACCTGCTGATAAAGTTCACCAAGCTTTCCTTTTACCGTAACCAGATTTTCAGGAGAAACCGAGATGGTTACTCCGGCAGGCAATGGGATCGGTAATTTTCCTATTCTTGACATTGTGTGATCTCCTCTTTCCTTAACTGATAAAACATAAAACTTCACCGCCAATTTTTTTCACTTTGGCTTCTTTATCCGTCATCATACCCTGTGAAGTAGATATAATTGCAATTCCAAGACCATTCAGGACGCGGGGCAGGTGTTCAGCATCCACGTATTTCCGGAGGCCAGGCCTGCTGACCCTTGTCAGGGCATTTATAGCCGATAATTTGGAGACCGGATGGTACTTCAGGGCAATCTTTATGATACCTGGTTTGGGTTCATCTTCAAATTTGTAATTCAGGATATATCCTTTTTCGAACAGGATCTTTGTGATCTCTTTCTTCATTTTTGAAGAAGGGACCTCGACGATCCGGTGGTTTGCCATGACGGCATTCCTGATTCTTGTTAAATAATCTGCAATTGGATCCGTAACCATGATCTATCTTATCTGTTTGTTTGTGTTTCCATTTTTTTTACCGCTAAGGCGCGAAGACGCCAAGGTCGCTAAATAAATTTATTTATTTAATTACCAGCTTGCTTTTCTTAATCCGGGGATCAGGCCCTTGACGGCCATTTCCCTGAAATTGATACGGGAGACGCCAAAGATCCTCATGTATCCTTTTGGACGTCCTGTCAATTTACAGCGGTTATGCAGTCTCACCGGCGATGCATTTTTCGGAAGTTTCTGCAGGGCGAGATAATCCCCTGCCGCTTTCAGTGTCTTCCTTTTCTCTGCAAATTTTTCTACCAGATGTTCTCTTTTTTTTTGCCTGGCTTTAATTGATTCTTTTGCCATAAACTTATTTTGTTTTAAAAGGTAATCCAAATTCTTTTAATAAAGCATGTGCTTCCCTGTCGGTTCTTGCGCTGGTGACGAATGTAACATCGAGACCATTGATCTTAGCGACTTTATCTATATCAATCTCGGGAAAGATGATCTGTTCAGGAATTCCGAGGGTATAATTACCCCGTCCGTCGAACCCTTTATCGCCGATGCCGCGGAAGTCGCGGATACGTGGGATAGAAACGGAAACGAGGCGGTCGAGAAATTCATACATTCTGTTGCCCCGCAATGTGACTCTCACTCCGATGGGCATTCCTCTTCTGAGTTTGAAATTAGAAATATCCTTTTTGGATTTTGTAGGCACTGCTTTCTGGCCGGCTATCATTGTCATTTCGTTGATGCCAGTATCAATGAATTTCTTGTCTGTAATTGCCACGCCCAATCCCTGATTGATACAAATCTTAAGGATCCGTGGTACCTGCATGGGGCTTTTGTAGTTGAACTGAGCCATCAATGCTGGGACGACATCATTCGTGTATTTGTCTCTTAATCTTGGTGTATAAGCCATTATTTTATAACCTCCCCTGATTTTTTAGAATAGCGTACTGACATGTTTTTCTTAGTGTCGACTTTTCTGCCGGTCCTGGTAGGGGTACCGGTGGAATCGATGACCATCAGATTGGAAATATGAATCATAGCTTCCTTTTTTATGATCCCGCCCTGAGGGCTTTTGGCGTTGGGCTTTGTATGTTTGGAAACCATGTTTATCCCTTCCACGATGGCTTTGTTCTTTGCAGTATCCACCTTCAGCACTTTTCCCTGTTGTCCTTTGTAATTTCCGGTAATAACCATTACCGTATCGCCTTTTTTAATATGTAACTTGGTTTGCATGATTGAAAATATATACTTAGAGCACTTCCGGTGCCAATGAAATAATCTTCATAAATTGTTTTTCTCTTAATTCCCGGGCTACGGGACCAAAAATACGGGTACCGATCATTTCGCCGGCGGCATTAAGAAGTACCACTGCATTGTCGTCAAAGCGGATATAAGAACCGTCATTTCTGCGGATCTCTTTCTTTGTCCTGACGACGACTGCTTTGGATACTGTTCCTTTTTTTATGTTCCCCGAGGGGATGGCATTTTTGACCGTTACGACAATTTTATCGCCGATGGATGCATAACGTTTACCCGTCCCACCAAGGACTCTGATGCAAAGGACTTCCTTTGCGCCACTGTTATCTGCAACCGTTAGTCTTGATTCCTGTTGTATCATGGCTATTTAACCTTTTCTATAATTTCGACAAGTCTCCAACATTTGTTTTTACTCAGCGGGCGGGTCTCTGCAATGCGGACCTTATCGCCTTCGCTGCATTCGTTCGCCTCATCGTGAGCAACGAAGCGGGAACTCTTTTTCACAAATTTTCCGTATTTGGGATGCTTTACTTTACGCTCGACTTCAACAACAATGGATTTATCCATTTTATTGCTGACCACGATGCCGGCTTTTTCCTTTCTCAGTTTTCTGTTTTCCATTTGTTCTTCTTCTTGTCAGGGATGGTTTGACACCTTCCCTTCGAAAGTGAATTATATCAGTGTTTTACTTGTTGTATCCCCTTGTATGGCTCTTCTTCTCAATTCTGTTTCAAGGCGGGCAATCGTTTTGCGATATACTTTAATTTTATTTGGATTGTCGAGAGGAGAAACCGCATGGTTCAACTTCAGTTTCGTCAATTGTTTCTTTTCCTCATCCAGACGCTCGATGATCTCGCCGGTCGTTAGTTCTCTGATTACTTTCTGTTCCATTTTTCTTTAAAAAGAAGATTGATACTATATTAAAATGACCCCACCCCCTGCCCCTCCCCCAAGAGGGAGGGGGGTTGGAGGTTAAATTTCCTCTTCTGTATAATCTTTCCGTGTGACCATTTTTGTTGCTACGGGTAGTTTCTGTGCGCCGAGGCGTAATGCTTCTTTGGCTACGGCGAGGGAGACGCCTTCTATTTCGAACATTATTCTGCCGGGGGTGACCCTGGCGACGAAATATTCGGGAGCGCCTTTTCCTTTACCCATACGTACTTCGGCAGGTTTTTTGGTCACGGGTTTATCGGGGAATATTCTGATCCAGAGCTGACCTTCACGTTTCATAAAACGGGTTATTGCCTGACGGGCGGATTCGATCTGGCGACCTGTGATCCATGCTTCCTCTAAAGTCTTGATCCCGAATGAGCCGAATGCAAGCTGGTGGCCGCGCTTTGCGTTGCCTTTCATCTTTCCTTTCTGCTGCTTCCGGTATTTTGTTTTTTTAGGTTGTAACATTGGGTATTGGGTGTTAGGTATTGGGTATCAGTTTTTGGGTAATTTATAATTGATAATTGATAATTGGGTGTGGGAGTGGGTATTGGGTATTTTTTTATTTGCGGGGGCCGCCGGGTTTGTTTCTTCTGTCTCCACCACGGTCTCGGCCGCGGTCTCTGCCACGGTCTCTGTCTCTGTCTCTGTCTCTTTCGCCGCCGCCTTTATGCTGAAATTCGGAAGAGGGTTTTAGTTTTGTGCTGGCGACTGCCGGTGTGAGGTCGGGACGGCCATAGATTTCGCCTTTACATATCCACACTTTTATTCCTATTCTTCCGTAGGTAGTATGGGCTTCGCTTGTGGCATAGTCAATATCTGCGCGGAAGGTATGCAGGGGTATTCTACCGTCCTTATATTGTTCCCTGCGGGCCATTTCGGCACCTCCCAAACGACCGGATATCTGGATTTTGATGCCTTCGGCGCCAATACGCATGGCGGATGCGATGGAAGTCTTGATTGCCCTGCGGTAAGAGATACGACCTTCAATCTGACTTGTCACAGTACCTGCAACAATCACAGCATCCAGTTCGGGACGCTTTATTTCGGATATGTTGATCTGGATCTCTTTCTTTGTGATCTTCTTTAATTCTTCTTTGAGTTTATCCACTTCCTGACCGCCTTTTCCGATGATAATGCCGGGGCGGGCGGTATGAATTGTGACCGTCACCAGTTTCAATGTTCTTTCGATGACGATCTTGGCAATTCCTGCCTTTGATAAACGGGCATTCAGGTATTTCCGGATCCTGTCATCTTCGATGAGTTTCGTGGTGAAATTTCTTCCACCATACCAATTGGAATCCCATCCGCGGATGATCCCTAACCTGTTTGCTATTGGATTTGTTTTTTGTCCCATTTCAATTTTATTCCTGAGTTTCTGTTTCTTCTTCTGTTGTTGTTTCTTCTTCTTCAACTTCTTCTTCTTCCTGATAAGCCTGGTTGGGGCTTTCGACCACGAGTGTTACATGATTTGAACGCTTTTTGATGCGGTGTGCACGGCCCTGCGGTGCGGTACGGATACGTTTCAGTACCCTGCCGCTGTCGACGGAAATCTCACTAATAAAGAGGTCACTGTCTTCCAGCCTTACGCCTTCGTTCTTTGCCTGCCAGTTTGCGATGGCAGATTTCAGAAGGGTGTATAACCTGTCGCTTGAGACCTGCGGCGAATTCTTCAGCATTACCAATGCCTGTTCGACTTTCTTACCCCTGATCATGTCTGCAATCAGCCTCATCTTACGTGGCGAGGTGGGACAGTTGTTCAACTTCGCATAAGAAAGATACTTTTTTTCTTCTTTACGCTTTTCCGCTCTGTTTTTACTTTTTACGCCCATGATGTATTGAAATTATTCTTATTTCTTACCTTTATCCTTGTTTCCTGCATGTCCCCTGAAAATACGGGTCGGAGCAAATTCTCCCAGTTTGTGACCTACCATGTTCTCCGTAATATATACCGGGATGAATTTATTGCCGTTGTACACTGCAATCGTCTGACCGACAAAATCGGGAGAGATCATGGAACCTCTTGACCAGGTCTTAATGACACTTTTCTTTTTCGAGTCACCGGCCTGCAGGACTTTCTTTTCCAGTTTAAAATTTATGTAAGGACCTTTTTTAATCGATCGGCTCATATCCTCTTTATGTTATAATTATTTTTTCCTTTTTTCGACGATGTATTTGTTGGTATTCTTTTTCTTGCTGCGGGTCTTATAGCCTTTGGCAGGAGTACCTTTCCTTGAACGGGGATGGCCGCCGGATGCTCTACCTTCGCCGCCGCCCATGGGGTGATCGACGGGGTTCATGGCTACGCCGCGGGTACGGGGTCTTCTGCCGAGCCATCTGCTTCTCCCGGCCTTACCGGATGATTCGAGCTGGTGGTCCTGGTTTGATACCATTCCGATGGTAGCCTTGCAAGCCTGGAGTATCATCCGTGTTTCGCCGGATGGCATTTTAATGATGGCAAACTTACCATCTCTTGACATCAACTGAGCATAGGAACCGGCGCTTCTCACCAGCTTGGCACCCTGACCGGGCCGAAGTTCCACGTTGTGGATTATCGTACCGAAAGGAATCTCACTGAGATAAAGGGCATTTCCTATTTCGGGAGTGCTTCCTTTGCCGGAAATCACCGTTTGGCCGACCTTCAGTCCGTGAGGAGCGATGATATAGCGTTTCTCCCCATCGTTGTAACATACC
Source organism: uncultured Prolixibacteraceae bacterium (assembly GCA_964624935.1). GTDB lineage: Bacteria > Bacteroidota > Bacteroidia > Bacteroidales > FEN-979 > FEN-979. The sequence continues at coordinate 6,206 of CAZUYY010000033.1, read as the reverse complement.
AGAGCAATCCTGGCTGTTCTTCCCGGGTCGTATTCGATGGTCTTAACGATGCCCGGAATGGATTCCTTGTCGCGTTTGAAGTCGATGATCCTGTACATCTGTTTATGACCACCACCGACATACCGCATGGTCATTTTACCTTCGTTGTTTCTACCACCGCTTTTCCTGTGAGGAAGCAGCAAGCTCTTTTCAGGCGTCGAGGCAGTGATTTCGTCGAACGCGCTGATCAGTTTAAAGCGCTGACCGGGGGTTGTTGGGTTAAATTTCTTAAGCGCCATTTATTTAAATATTGCTGTAAAAATCAATTGTTTCACCTTTTGCCAAAGTAAAGATGGCTTTCTTATAATTGTTGGATTTGCCGTTGATGAAGCCGCTTTTTGAATACCGGGTCTTGCTTTTGCCACGGTAAACCATTGTGTTGATACCGGCAACTTCCACTCCGTAAATGTCTTTGATCGCCTTTTTGATCTCAAGTTTGTTTGCCCGCTTGTCCACCTTAAACCCATAGCGGTTGAGCTTTTCGCCCATCTGGGTCATTTTTTCGGTGATGATCGGTTTTAAAATAACACTCATTGCGTATGCTTTTTAATTTGTGTTCCTTATAAATTAATTCGCATGGATACTTTCAATTTCCTTTACGGAGCTTTCCGTCAACAGCAGGCGACCGGCATCCAATATCTCATAAGTGTTCAGGTCGGTAGCCTGGATAACTTTTACTTTTGACAGGTTACGGGAGGAAAGAAGAACATTCATATCGACATTGGTAGTGACGAGCAGGAGTTTTTTGCCTTCTGTTTTGAAATTCTTAAGCAACTCAGCGAAATTCTTTGTTTTCGGGGATTCGAAAGTAAAATCTTCCACTACTCTGATGCTGTCATCTTTAGCCTTATAGCTCAGCGCTGATTTCCTTGCGAGTTTCTTCAACTTCTTGTTCAGCTTGAAATCATAATCTCTGGGATGAGGGCCAAATACCCTTGCGCCACCTTTAAACAAGGGGCTTTTAATACTTCCTGAACGGGCGCCACCGGTACCTTTTTGTTTTTTCAGTTTCCGTGTACTTCCGGTAAGCTGAGATTTTTCCTTTGAGCTGTGGGTTCCCTGCCGTCTGTTAGCCATAAACTGCTTTACATCGAGGTATATGGCATGATCGTTCGGTTCGATGCCAAATATGGCATCGTCGAGGTTAATCGTGCGGTCGGTCTGTGCTCCTGATACGTTATAAACTGTTACTTCCATCTCTCAATAATTACATATGAACCATTGGCTCCGGGGACTGCTCCTTTAACCAGAACCAAATTTTTATCTAAAATGATCTTCAGGATCTGAAGGTTGATCACTTTTACGCGGTCGCCGCCCATTCTTCCTGCCATCCGTAAACCGGGAAAGAGTCTTGAAGGCCAGGAAGAAGCGCCTACAGAACCGGGAGCTCTTAAACGGTTGTGCTGACCATGAGTAGCTTCACCCACGCCATGGAAGTGATGCCGTTTTACCACGCCCTGGAATCCTTTCCCTTTAGAAATGCCTACCACGTCAATGAATTCTCCTTCTTCAAAAATATCCACCTTGAGAATATCACCAAATTGTTTCATATGGCCCACTTCAAAACGGGTGAACTCGGCTAAGATTTTTTTCGGAGTGATGCCTGCTTTTGCGAAATGACCTTTCATTGCACTTGTGGTATGTTTTTCTTTCTTATCTTCAAAAGCAAGCTGAATGGAGTCGTAGCCTTCTTTTTCTTTTGACCGGAGCTGTGTCACGACACAAGGCCCTGCTTCGATGACGGTGCATGGAATATTCTTTCCATTTGCGTCATAGATGCTGGTCATTCCGACTTTTTTTCCTATTAATCCTGACATATTTTAATTACGAATTACGAATTACGAATTACGATTGCATTGGGTGTTGGGTATTAGACATCCGGACGAGCCTCACTGTTCTCTATTAAACTTTAATTTCGACTTCGACGCCGCTGGGGAGTTCGAGCTTCATGAGGGCGTCTATTGTTTTTGATGTGGTGCTGTATATATCGAGCAGCCGCTTGTATGAGCAGAGCTGGAACTGGTCTCTTGCTTTTTTATTCACGAATGTGGAGCGCAGGACAGTAAATATCTTTTTGTCGGTCGGCAATGGGATGGGTCCGCTCACAACAGCGCCTGTGGCTTTTACGGTCTTGACGATTTTTTCGGCTGATTTGTCAACCAGGCTGTAATCGTATGACTTCAATTTTATTCTGATTCTTTGGCTCACTTTTTTTTGTTTTTGTTGAAACGCACTGGGGCGTCTTTACAATTATTGGCTAATTATGTTAATATGCGGGAACGTATCCCCTGATTTTATATAAAACCTCGTTCATGATCTCCTGCGGTATTGCCCCGAAGTGTGAAAACTCGAGCATGCAGGTCGCCCTGCCGGAAGAGACGCTGCGCAATGTGGTGACATACCCGAACATCTCTGACAGCGGCACTTTCCCCAGGATCACCTGATCGGTAATACGCGACTGAACTTCTTCTACCTGACCGCGGCGTTTGTTAAGGTCGCCGGTAATATCGCCCATGTATTCGCTGGGTGTAACGATCTCGAATCGCATTACCGGTTCCAGCAGTGTTGCTTTGGCTTTTTTGGAGGCTTCTTTGAAAGCAATTCCGGCAGCGATCTGGAATGAGAGTGCATCGGAATCGACACTGTGGAATGAACCATCGATGAGGCGTACTTTGATGCTTTCCATCGGGTATCCTATGATCGGGCCATTCATCATCGCGGATTTAAGTCCCTTTTCGATCGAGGGTATAAATTCTTTTGGAATATTGCCGCCCCTGATCTCATTGATAAACTGAAGACCCTTAATGCCCTTATCTGCGGGTGATATTTCAATAACGAGATCGGCAAATTTTCCTCTGCCACCTGTTTGTTTCTTATATACTTCGTGATGAAGGACTGTATCGAGGATGGCTTCTTTATAGGCGACCTGGGGATTTCCACGGTTACATTCTATATTGAATTCCCGTTTCAGGCGGTCGGCAATGATATCGAGGTGAAGTTCACCCATACCGCTGATCAATGTCTGACCGGTTTCGTTATCAATCTTTACTTTAAATGTAGGATCTTCTTCTTCCATTTTCGCCAGAGCAACCATCAGTTTCTCGACATCATCCTGAACTCTTGGTTCAATTGCCATGTTGATCACCGGTTCGGGAAAGGCCATGGCTTCGAGGAGGATGGGATGTTTTATATCGCAGAGGGTATCGCCGGTATGGATATTTTTCAGACCGACAGCAGCGCCTATCTCACCGGCTTCGATCCGTTTAACGGGATTTTGTTTGTTGGCATGCATCAGCATGAGGCGCATGATCCTTTCCTTTTTATCGGTAGTAGCATTCATGACTGTAGCGCCGGCATCCAGTCCACCTGAATAAACTCTGAAATAGGCAAGCCGGCCCATAAAAGGATCGGCGGCTATTTTAAATGCTATGGCGGTAAAAGGTTCTTTCGGATCGGGTTTGCGAGATTCTTCTTTATGTGTAAAAGGGTTGATGCCTATCACTGCTGCCCTGTCAAGAGGAGAAGGGAGAAACCTGATAATGGCATCTATCAGCAGTTGAATACCTTTGTTCTTAAAGGCGGCGCCGCAGATCACCGGAGATATCCTGTTTTCGAGTGTAGCTCTGCGGAGAGCTGCGATGATATCATCTTCACTGATGGAATCGGGATCATCGAGGTATTTTTCCAGCAAATGGTCGCTTTCTTCTGCTGTTCCTTCGATCAGCTTCGTACGGTATTCTTTAACAACTTCTTTCAGATCATCGGGAATGGGGACTTCATGGTATTGTTTTCCAAGGGTATCATCTTCCCAAACGAATGCTTTGTTTGAAACGAGGTCAACGACGCCGGTAAATCCTTCTTCTGCTCCTATGGGTATCTGAATGGGGATCGGGGTAGCGCCCAGCTTTTCCTTTATCTGTGCAACCACCTTAAAAAAATCAGCCCCCGTACGATCCATTTTATTAATGAAGCTGATGCGGGGGACATTGTATTTATTTGCCTGTTTCCAGACGGTTTCGCTCTGAGGCTCGACACCGCCGACGGCACAGAAGATAGCGATGGCGCCATCGAGGACTCTGAGTGAGCGTTCGACTTCGATGGTAAAATCGACATGGCCGGGGGTATCGATGATATTTATGCGGTATTTCTGGTTCCGGTAATCCCAATAGACAGTCGTTGCCGCTGATGTGATTGTGATGCCGCGTTCCTGTTCCTGTACCATCCAGTCCATGGTGGCGGTGCCGTCGTGGACTTCACCTAACTTATAGTTGATGCCGGTATAATACAATATACGCTCTGTCGTCGTGGTTTTACCCGCGTCGATGTGCGCCATAATGCCGATGTTGCGAATATTTATAAGATTCTCTGACATTACTTTTATTGTACTCCGGTTCTTTTTATTGTTGTTAAAATCTGAAATGAGAGAAGGCCTTGTTAGCTTCGGCCATTCTGTGAGTATCTTCTTTACGTTTGAAAGCAGCGCCTTCTTCCTTATATGCAGCCACTATTTCAGCGGCAAGCTTCTGGCCCATGCTTTTTTCGTGTCTTTTCCTGGAGAATGAAACGAGGGCTTTCATCCCGATGGCACTTTTACGGCTGGGGCGGATTTCGGAAGGTATCTGAAAGGTAGCGCCCCCGATACGGCGGCTTCTGACTTCCACTGAGGGAGTTACATTTGCCAATGCCTTTTTCCAGACGTCGAGACCATTTTCCTTTGTCTTTTCCGAAACGATATCTATTGCCTCATAGAATACATCGTAGGCAATGTTTTTCTTTCCCTGTTCCATGAGATTGTTCACAAACTTTGTGACCAGTGTATCTCCATACTTGGGATCCGGAAGTATCGCTCTTTTCCTGGGCTTTGCTTTTCTCATATTGTATTGTATCCTGGTTATTCGTTTATATGCCGAAGGGCCATATTACTCTTAGCCCTGATAGCTTCACTTATGCTTTCTTTTCCTTTGGTCTTTTTGCGCCATATTTTGAACGTCTTTGTCTTCTGCCTTCCACGCCGGAGGTATCGAGTGCGCCACGGATGATGTGGTAACGTACGCCGGGGAGGTCTTTTACCCTGCCGCCGCGGATCATCACGATGGAGTGTTCCTGGAGGTTATGACCTTCACCGGGGATGTAGGCGTTGACTTCTTTTCCATTGGTCAGACGGACCCTGGCGACTTTGCGCATGGCGGAGTTCGGTTTCTTGGGAGTGGTAGTGTACACTCTAACGCAAACGCCTCTGCGTTGCGGGCAAGAATCCAATGCCGGCGATTTGCTTTTATCTGTCAGCTTTTTTCTTCCTTTACGGACCAATTGTTGAATTGTTGGCATACCTTATGTAGTTACATGTTTTTAACATTTCCCGGGGAATCGTGACGCGTGACGCGTGACAGCCCCTCCCCCGACCCTAATGACCCCACCCCCTGGCCCCCTCCCCCAAGAGGGAGGGGGAATAGGTGGTGATGTCTTACAGTCTCTCCCCATTCGGGGCGGGGAGGATTGGTGACGTGAGATGCACCTCATTCTCCGAGAGATGTTTCAATATTTTTTTATTGTGGGGATGTTTATAGAAATTCGAGGAAGGATAGATATCCTAAGACAAACCGCCTGAGTGGGTATCCGGACGTTTTTGTGGCGTAGTCCGGTCGAAACCTATAAGTGTCTTAATTTATCAGGTTCCCTGTTATTTCCTTTATGATCCCGTCAAAAGAGCGCTATCGCTTTTTTGAGGGTGCAAAAGTACACCTTTTTTTTGATTGGCCAAATAATATTTAACTATTTTTTGACATTTGTGCGATTTTATGGGTTTGGTGGTGGGTATTGGGTATTAGGTGGTGGGTATTGGGTATTGGGTATTGGGTGTTGGGTGTTGGGTGTTGGTTTTTTTTTCACGGCCAAGTGCTCTCCTAAATTTCTTACTGGAACTTCAAGGCAGATGACTAAATAACAGCTAAAGCAGAATCTAACCAAATCGATAAACGGTATACGGCGATGTCATATTTTTGTTTTTAAAATGCTTTTAAATGATATCATGTTCCTACGGGACATAGAGGATATTATTCCGTAAACCAGGCAAATCGGATAGATTGACAAACAGGGGTATGTCTATTGGAACAATCGAATTTTGATCATCGAAATTTGAAGATAATAATACCGCTCCGATGGAGCGG
>CAZUYY010000032.1:0-12484 GCA_964624935.1 uncultured Prolixibacteraceae bacterium | reverse complement strand
TTCTGCCTGTAATGATGTTGTTCTCTGATCAAAGATCCCTTTAATTTTAGTAAGGCTGTCAATGATTGATGCAACTTTCTCACCGAAAAGTCCTCGGATGTCTTCCAACGTATATTCGGTATCTTCTACAACATCATGCAATAAGGCACAAACAACGGATGTGGTGCCCAGACCGATCTCCCCTGCTGCAATGGTCGCCACGCTGATTGGGTGGTAAATATAGGGTTCTCCACTTTTTCTCCGCATATCTTTGTGTGCATTTACAGCTACATCAAAGGCACGGCGGACTTGTTTTTTATCTTCAAAAGTCTTTGGTTTATAGACGCGTAATAAACCACGATACCGTTTCAGGATCTCTTTTTTTTCTGCTTCGGCATTTATTAAATACATCTGTTTTATTGCTATTTCCTATCCGTTTACAAAGTTAGTGGAAAAATCAAATGAATAGAAAATAAGACAGCTTCAGTAACCGTGATTTTTATTACTTTTGAAAGATTTTTTTCATCTGCCCAAGTTATGGTGATAACTTTATTCCGAAAGCTTTTTATTCTTTTTCTTCTGACAATAATCAGCTCGCTTCCATTCAATTCCTTTGCAACCCATGAGCGGGCTGCTGAGATCTTTTTTCGTCACGTTTCAGGATTGACCTATGAGATTACTCTTATTTCATATACATTTACACCAAGTCCTGCCAATGCATACCGCGATTTTCTCACTATTGATTGGGATGATGGCACTACCAGCCAGATACCCAGAGTGGAAGAGACCTATCTTCCAAATAATTTCACCTATAACCGTTACGTTGGACAGCATACCTTCACAGGCCCTGGGGATTTTATCATCTCCTGTGAGGACCCTAACAGGAATGGCGGGATTCTGAACATCCCGAATTCGATCAATATTCCAATGTATATTTACTCTGAACTTCTTATCAGTCCTTTTCTCGGAAGCTATGATAATTCACCTATCTTACTTGTACCTCCGATTGACAATGGCTGTGTTTTCGAACCGTTTTATCATAACCCCGGAGCCTATGATCCTGATGGCGACAGTCTCTCGTACAAGCTTGTTCCCTGCCTGGGTGATCAGGGTAAGGTCATCCCGGGTTATACACTCCCACAAACGGCTCCCCCAAACATTATCCATCTGGATTCTGTGACCGGTGAATTTTATTGGAATTGTCCACCTTTACAGGGTGAATATAATATTGCCATCCTGGTTGAAGAATGGAGAAATGGAGTAAAGATCGGTGGGGTGGAGCGAGACATGCAAATAGTCATTGCCGCATGTAGTAATCATCCTCCTGTGATCGATACAATAAAAGACACTTGTGTGGAAGCCGGCACAACCCTTACCTTCCCTGTAAGAGCCTACGATCCTGATAGCAACGCCATTACGCTGACCGCAACGGGACAACCCTTTATCCTGACAGATCATCCTGCAACTATGACTCCGAATCCTGATTCCGGCTCAGGGCATGTTATAGCTATATTTGACTGGTCAACCGTTTGTGATCAGGTCAGGGAGCAACCTTATGAAGTGATTTTTAAAGCTCAGGATAATGGCACAACGGTTCAACTTGTCGACATAAGTTCCATGATGATTGAAGTTGTTGGTCCTGCTCCACAAAATCTCACAGCAATACCGCTTGGAACATCCATTACCTTGAACTGGGATAATTATACCTGCCAGAATGCAACCGGATATTACATTTACAGGAAAACAGATTCCACAGGCTTTCATCACGGGTATTGCCAGACCGGTGTTCCTGCTTATCTCGGATATACGCGGATCGACAAACTTAATGATATAACCCTTACCAGTTATACCGATAACAACCAGGGAATAGGGCTTACACAGGGAATCAGGTATTGCTATATGGTTGTTGCTTTTTATTCTGATAATGCGCAAAGTTATGCATCCAATGAAGCTTGTGCCCACCTGAAAAAAGATGTTGCCGTAATCACTAATGTCAGTGTGACCAAGACCGATGCCTCGGCAGGGGCAATTTATCTGGGCTGGTCAAAACCCACACAGATTGATACTGTCCAGGCTCCGGGACCTTATAAATACATCATGTACAGGTCCATTCCTTCAAATCCCGGACAATATCTGGCAATTGATTCCATCACAGACCTGAATGACACAATTTATCATGATTCACTCCTGAATACCCTTCAGAACATTTACGAATATCGTGTAGACCTTTACAATATTACACCGGGACACCGTTTCCTTATCGGTCCGTCACAAATTGCCTCCTCCATCCATCTCAGCATTAATCCTACAGATAAAAAGCTTGAATTAAGCTGGAACAATGACGTTCCATGGACAAATTACCGGTTTGTTATCTACCGTAAGAATCTTTCTACCGGGTTATTTGATTCGATCGGTTCATCGACGACCCCCTCTTATGTTGATAAAAAACTACGCAATGGCACAAGCTTTTGTTATTTTATCAGATGCATGGGAACCTATTCTGCTCCGGGATTTGCATTTCCGCTGATTAACCTTTCACAAATTACCTGTGCAACGCCCATCGACAACATTCCACCTTGCCCTCCTCATTTATCTGTAAAGACAGATTGTGAACATTCGACTAACCATTTGAGCTGGAAGAATCTCATCGATTCCTGTTCTAATGATATTGTTAAATACTACATCTATTTCTGCCGGTGCAGTGGCGGGCAGCTTACAGTGATTGACTCCCTGGGAAATATAAATGATACCACGTATGATCACAGCCAGGACAACTCCGTTACCGGATGTTATGCAATTATCGCGGTGGATTCCGCAGGAAATAAAAGTGTTTTCAGCAACGAACCCTGTATTAACTATAACACCTGTGAATATTGGTTGCCAAATGTATTTACACCAAACAGAGGTGATTTACCTGAAGACCAGATATTCCAGCCAAGAAAGCCGTTTTCATCGGTCGATCATCTGAATATGACAATTGTCGATCGCTGGGGCAAAGAGGTCTATTTTACGACAGATCCCAATATAAACTGGGATGGAAGGGACAGGAACACACACCAGATTTGCAGTGACGGGGTATATTACTATGTTTGCGAGGTTTATGAAAAGGCGTTGTGCGGTGATCAGAAAATTGTACTGAAAGGCGCTGTCACGATCCTTCACTGATCTTTCCATGATTTCCGGCTTCTTAAAGGAGCATAAATTTTTAACATCCCATACCATAAGGGAATTAAGGATAAGGACAAAGTTGTATATTTGCAACTGTGAAAAATATACGCAACTTCTGTATCATTGCACACATTGATCATGGTAAGTCCACCCTGGCCGACCGCCTTTTGGAATTGACACATACCGTATCTGAAAGGGATTTTCAGGAACAAGTGCTGGATGATATGGAACTTGAACGGGAGCGGGGCATCACCATTAAGAGCCACGCTATACAGATGAATTTCAATTCCGAAGGTCAGGATTATGTTTTTAATCTTATCGACACCCCCGGGCATGTCGATTTTTCTTATGAAGTATCACGTGCTATCGCAGCCTGTGAAGGCGCATTGTTGGTGATCGATGCTACTCAGGGCATTCAGGCACAGACCATTTCTAATTTGTATCTTGCCATTGAACACGACCTTACCATCATTCCTGTTTTAAACAAGATTGATATGGACAATGCAATGGTGGAAGAGGTGAAGGACCAGATCGTTGACCTGCTGGGATGTGATCATGATGAAATCATAGAAGCCAGCGCAAAAATGGGGATAGGCATCGACCGTATTATGAACGACATCATCCATAAGATCCCAGCTCCTTCGGGAAACCCTGACGCCCCATTGCAAGCCCTTATCTTCGATTCTGTATTCAACTCCTACCGGGGAATCGTTGGTTATTTCAGGATAATGAATGGGACACTGAGAAAAGGCGATCATGTAAAATTCTTCCATTCAGGGACCGATTATCATGCAGATGAGATCGGGGTGCTAAAACTAAAACAGGAACCCAGAAATATTTTAAGTGCCGGTGATGTGGGATATATTATCTCAGGTATCAAAAGCAGCAAAGATGTCCAGGTAGGCGACACGTTAACCCATGTTGACCGTCCTTGCACGATGGGTATTGAAGGATATTCCACGGTCAAACCAATGGTATTCGCCGGAATTTACCCTGTAGATGCAGATGATTATGAAGAATTGCGCGATTCTCTCGACAAGCTGAAATTGAATGATGCTTCGCTTTCCTTTGAACCGGAATCTTCTGCTGCTTTGGGGTTTGGCTTCCGCTGCGGTTTTCTTGGTTTACTTCATATGGAAATCGTCCAGGAACGTCTTGACCGTGAATTCGACATGGACGTGATCACCACGGTTCCCAATGTTTCCTATAAAGTATACACCACAAAAGGTGAAGTCATCGAAGTACACAATCCTTCCGGATTGCCTGAACCCACCATGATCGATCACATTGAAGAGCCTTATATTCATGCCAATATCATCACCCGCACAGAATATACGGGCGGTATAATGAAACTCTGCATTGGTAAACGTGGCATTCTGAAAAATCAGGTTTACCTGACCACGGACCGTATCGAGCTAACTGTAGAACTTCCGCTTGGAGAGATCGTCTTCGATTTTTATGACAAGCTAAAGAGTATTTCAAAAGGATACGCTTCGTTTGATTACCATATCTCAGGACATAAACCGGCCGACCTTGTAAAACTCGATATTCTTCTCAACGGTGATACGGTTGATGCTCTTTCTACATTACTGCATAGGGACAATGCCTATGATTTTGGCAGGAAATTTTGTCTTAAACTGAAGGAATTCATTCCCCGTCAGCAGTATGATGTAGCTATCCAGGCAGCCATCGGGGCCAAGATCATTGCACGCGAAACAGTGAAAGCCGTCAGAAAAGACGTCACAGCCAAATGCTACGGTGGAGACATCACACGAAAACGCAAACTCCTCGAGAAACAGAAAAAAGGAAAGAAAAGGATGCGTCAGATCGGCAATGTAGAAGTTCCCCAGAAAGCATTCCTGGCGGTACTTAAACTCGATTAGAAATTGATTGCCTTCCCGTCTTTCTTCCTGGACGCTTAGAAGAATACCCGTCGGATAAAATTCATTATCTGCAATAATTATCCAATGCTTTCTGTGCCGGTTTATAATTCAGCATTAATGCTTTGTGCAGATCTTTACATCCATCCTGCCCCAGTCCTATTTCTGCCATTCCCCTGAGATAAAAGGATGCACCAAATTCCGGATCCAATACAATTGCCTGGTTCAGGTCATTAATGGCCCCCTCGTAATCATTCATATTTATTTTCACGATGGCACGATTCTGCCAGGCTCCGAAATAATTCCGGTTCATTATCAGCACCATAGAGTAATCTTCCAACGCCTTTTGATATTCACCGGTGGAACGGTAAACATTTCCTCTTCCGAAATAAGCATCAATGTAAACAGGATTTAACATGATGGCATGGGAAAAATCATCAAGCGCAAGGGAATAATTTGCCAGCCTGTTCTCGGCTATCCCCTTTTGATACCAGGCATCTGGATAATTTTTATTCACAAGAATAGCCCGGTCAAGGAAGGCTAGTGCTTCTGCATAAGACCCTGAATCAATCGCCAGACTGCCTGAGGTATTCAGCAGAATTGGCGAATCCGGATACCTGGTCAGTGCTGATCCAATGAGACTGGAAGGTGAATGCCATAGCTTGTTTTGTTTAAAAGTAAGAAATGAACAAACAAGAATATAAATAAGTCCGGCCGAAACAAGGATCCATTTTATTTTCTTTCTCTTCTGATATGCCTTGAGTCCTAATCCTGAAATGAAGATGAAAATTCCGGCAGAACCCAGGTAAGTATACCGGTCGGTTATTACAGTTTCCCGGTAATTGTTGATCACGAGGACGAGGAAAATACATAGAATAAAGAAACTTAAACCAAAAAATAAGGTTCTTTTTGACCTAATGACAAAGTAAGCAATTCCTGCCATAAACAGCAGTAGGATCAAAGGATACAAGTAATAGATGAAAGAAAGTCTTTCGCCGGGATGAAAAGGAAAGGGATAAAAAACAGAAGGATTCCAGGGTACCAGGATCCTGAGAATATATTGAGCAAACCCATAGTAAAAGATGGTCAGTCGTTCCATCGTGGTGTAGGGTGCTTTATAGTCAATATAGCCATATCCTTTCTGGGCGATGATATTAATGATCCCAAAAATTAAAGCAATAACAAAGAAAGGAATCTTTTCACGAATACTCTTTCCTGAAATCAATTTCCGTGTCCTGATGTAGTCAACCAGAAAAAGTGCTACAGGTAATATTGCGGCCTGGATTTTCGATAAACAGGAGAACAGTAAGAAAATCAGCGACAGGAAATAAAATCCTTTTTTGTTTTCATTATCAATATAGAGGGTATATGAAATCAGGGATCCGAGAAAAAAGAAGACATAAAGAAGGTCCTTACGCGATGTGATCCAGGCTACAGCCTCAACATGCAAGGGATGGACGCCGGATAACAAGGCAACCAGAAATGCCATACTGAAATTATTGAAAAGCTTCTTTATCAAAATAAAAAGAAGGCATGTATTGAAAAGATGAAGCACAAAATTGGTCATATGAAAAGGAAAAGGTGATCCGCCGCCAAGGGAATAATCAACGGCAAAAGATAAGGTGGTCAGGGGATGATACAATCCTGCATGAAAAGTCGAGAAATATTTTCCTAAATTTTCAAAAGTAAGCTGACGAACAAATGGAGCTAAAGGAACATCTTTGTCGTCCCAGCAAAAGAACCCGTTGAATAAGGAGGGATAGAAAGAGACTGAAGTAATAATCAGCAAGGAACAAAATAACAGAATCTTAGTACGCTGCAAAGAATCCTTACTTTTCATCGGTCTCAGGTCGTATGAAATATTCAGCCTTTATTCCATCTTTAAACAAAGAGTCAAATAATTTTACAGAACCTCGACCATAACAGGTTGATCGATCTTCAACCCGAGCAGGCTGGAGGCTTTTCCCTGGTTGATAGCAATCTCAAGATGGCCTGAAGAGCTGAACAATGCCAGCATATCGCTATCTAAAACATCTTTGTATGATATGCTGAGTTTTGTGATCCGGTATGTGGCCGAACGGAAAAGTATGGCGAATTTTTTCCCTTTTACTACCGACCTGAAAAAAGGTTCGGTAATGTTTGTAAAGACATTCTCATAATTGTCAATGTAAATAACCTTCCCTTTGATCTGATTGCCATCGACAATTGGCTTGAAGGATATTCGCTGTACCAGTGTTTTTTTGGGATGGCCAAGTTCATCAAGGGGTTTCCCTTCAGCAATGTGACAGGCCACCTTGACAAATACGTCCCGTGACGGAAATGTAAAGTAATCTGTATCCTGGATAATATCAAGGTCAATTATTTTTTCCGGAAGCTCATCAAAGATGAGGGAAAAGATCCCGTTATCTGCGCCGACGAAATAATGTCCATCTTGAACGACCAGTGTATGCGGGTTTTCAATTGAAGCCTCACTGTTGATGCCAAGAATATGAATAGTGCCTTCGGGAAAGTTCCTGTAGAAATTCCGGATGATAAAAGCAGCCTGGTTCAGGTCGAATGCAGGAATATCATGACAGATATCCACAACTTGTGCACCGGGAAGCAGCCGGTATATCGTGCCTTTGACAGCACCCAGATAATGATCCTTTAATCCCCAGTCACTGGTTAGAGTAATGATTGCCATGAACAAAAAAATGCCGTACTTTTGTCTTTCAAAATTAGTAATTAAATTCACTTCATGAGTGAAAAAATAATCGGTATTGGGTCACATCATCCGCTGGACATCTTCGGAGTGAACGACCAGAACCTTGACTGTATCCGGAAATCATTTCCCAGACTTAAACTCATCTCACGAGACGACACCATTAAAGCAATGGGTGAAGAGACTGAATTGCAGGTATTCGGACAGAAGTTTAACCTTTTACTGCTTCACTTTGAGAAATTTGGTAAACTGGGTATCGCTGATATTGAACAGATCCTTGACTCCACCTGGGAACCTGAAAGAGAACCGGATATACATCATTCAGGTATTCTTGTTCATGGAAAGAATGGTATGCTTATCCGTGCACGCACTGTCAACCAGCGAAACCTTGTAAAATGTGTAGAGGAAAATGATCTGACATTCGCTATTGGCCCGGCAGGTACCGGCAAGACTTATACAGCCGTCGCCCTTGCCGTGCGGGCGCTGAAGAACAAAGAGATCCAGCGGATCATCCTTACCCGCCCCGCCGTGGAAGCAGGGGAGAACCTGGGATTCCTGCCCGGCGATTTGAAAGAAAAGCTCGATCCTTACCTCCAGCCGCTTTATGATGCCCTGAAAGATATGCTACCCCCACAAAAGCTGCTTTCCTACATTGAAGATGGGACCATCGAGATCGCCCCGCTTGCCTTTATGCGTGGACGTACACTTAACAATGCATTTGCGATACTCATGAAGCGCAGAACACCACCCCCAACCAGTTAAAAATGTTCCTCACTCGTATGGGAACCGCGGCTAAGTTCATCGTGACCGGTGATATCACTCAGATCGACCTTCCTAAACATCAAAAATCCGGATTGGTACATTCCCAAAAACTTTTATCCGGAATTCCGGGGATAGGTTTTGTTTACCTTGACCGTCGTGACATCATCCGCCATAAACTTGTAAGCAAGATCATTGACGCTTATGGCAATGACCAGGAGCGGTAGAACCCCGCCCCCTTGAATAAAAAGACATAGCCCATATTCCAGGGTATTGAAAACACTCTAAAAACGGTTATCTTTGCCTAAAAAAATTCAATATTTATGTCAAACGTAATTGTAAAAACCGATTTTCATTTCCCCGGTCAGAGTCACAAATATGTTGGAAAAGTCCGGGATGTTTATACCATCAGAGACAAATACCTTATCATGGTCGCTACCGACCGGATATCCGCATTTGACGTGGTATTGCCTAAAGGGATCCCTTACAAGGGGCAGGTGCTGAACCAGATTGCATCCCGTTTTCTCAATGCCACAGCCGATATTTGTCCGAATTGGAAAATCGCAGTCCCCGACCCTATGGTCACCATCGGAAGATTTTGTAAACCATTCCCTGTCGAGATGATCATTCGGGGTTATCTCACGGGTAGTTCGTGGAGATCTTATAAAAACGGGAAAAGAGAGATATGCGGAGTCCCGATACCTGACGGGATGAAAGAACATCAACGGTTCGCTGAACCTATTGTCACGCCAACCACTAAAGCAGTGGAAGGACATGATGAAGATATCTCAAAGGAGGAAATCATCAGTACCGGACTTATTTCCAAGGAAGATTACGAATTACTCGAAAAATATACTATTGCCCTTTTCAAACGCGGGACAGAGATGGCAGCAAAGAAAGGCCTGATTCTTGTCGACACCAAGTATGAATTTGGCAAAGCTGATGAAAAGGTTTACCTTATCGATGAGATCCACACCCCTGATTCATCCAGGTATTTCTATAAAAAAGGATATGAGGACAGGCAGGCTAAAGGCGAACAGCAAAAACAACTTTCGAAAGAGTTCGTGCGCGAATGGCTTATGGCTAATGGTTTCCAGGGTCAAACCGGGCAACAGGTTCCGGAGATGACTGAATCGTGGGTGAATCAGATCTCTGAACGATATATCGAACTATATGAAAACATTATTGGTGAAAAATTCATTCGTTCGGATGTCTTAAATGTCCTTGAAAGAGTTGAAACTAACGTAAATCAATGGATAATTGATAATGGATAATTGAAAATGATTTCATTTTCCCCACCACGGATTGATCAGAAAATCATCGACGCAGTAAATGAGACACTCCGTTCGGGGTGGATCACGACAGGGCCGAAAACAAAATTGTTTGAAAAGAAACTCACGGAATATGGGGGCCAGCAGGCAACCTTGTGTGTAAATTCAGCGACTGCCGGACTTGAATTGATGCTTCGTTGGTTTGGAGTTGGCAAAGGTGATGAAGTCATCGTCCCTGTTTATACTTATGCATCCACGGCAAATGTTGTTGAACATTGTGGCGCCAAGGTTGTTTTTGTGGATTCGGATGAAGACTTCCTGTTGTCGTTGAAAGGCATTGAAAAGGCTATTACTTCGAAAACCAAAGTTATTATCCCTGTGGATATTGCAGGGTTTCCCTGTGACTATGACGAGATTTATGCATTGATTAACCGTACCGATATTCAAAAGCATTTTCATCCCTCCGGCGAAGAGCAGAAAATGCTGAACCGCATTTTAATCCTTGCTGATGCAGCACATTCTTTGGGCGCCTGGTACAAGGGAAAAAGAACAGGCAGGCTCGCTGAAATCACAGTATTTTCTTTCCATGCCGTGAAAAATCTCACTACCGCTGAAGGAGGCGCCATCTGTCTGGATCTTCCTGAACCCTTTGATAATGGTTCCATTTACCAGTACCTGAATGCAAAATCCCTTCATGGCCAGACCAAAGATGCCCTGGCAAAATCACAGGCCGGGAGTTGGCGTTATGACATCATAGAACCCGGTTACAAATGCAACATGACCGACATTCAGGCTTCGATGGGACTCGTGGAACTGGATCGTTATGATGCAGACATGCTGGTAAGGAGAAAACAGATCTTTGATGAATATGCAAAAGCATTTTCTGCCTTTGAGTGGGCACAGATCCCGGTATATGAAACAAGAGACAAGAGATCATCGTATCATGCCTTCCTGTTGAGGATAAAAGGAATTACCGAAGGTCAGAGGGACGAAATCATTCGCGGAATATTCCATAGCGAAGTTTCAGTAAATGTTCATTTTGTTCCTTTACCAATGATGACGTACTATAAAAATTCAGGGTACTCCATAACTGATTATCCGGTTGCTTTTGATGATTATTCACGGGAAATAAGCCTTCCGGTCTACTATGACCTGACAGATGAGATGGTGAATACTATAGTTAAGGCCGTTACCGGTTCTGTTGAAAAGGTTATTTATCAAAGCGGCGAATAAAAACACGAAGATGATCCGCTTTTTCGATTTTTTGTTTTCCATTCTTGGATTGATCATTCTTCTTCCGTTCTTTCTGATCATCGGGATTGCAATTGTGATCGATTCCCGTGGTGGGATCTTTTACCTGCAAAAGCGGGTAGGCAGGAACAACCGGGATTTCCAGTTGGTAAAATTCAGGACCATGCATTCAGGAGCCGAAAAACAAGGTGGACTTACCGTTGGAATCCGCGATCCCAGGATTACACATTTTGGGGTTTTTCTCAGGAAATACAAACTGGATGAATTACCACAACTGTTCAATGTCTTAACAGGCGAGATGAGCTTAGTCGGCCCACGGCCTGAGTTGCGGAAATATGTGAACCTTTATTCAGAGGAACAAAAAAGAGTTCTGCGGGTCAGACCGGGGATTACCGATATTGCTTCATTAGAATACATTAATGAAAATGAGTTACTGGGAGCATCAGCCGATCCTGAAAGAACATACATTGAATTAATTATGCCGGCTAAACTTGAATTGAACAGGAAATACCTGCAAAATCCCGGTTCAGGAAATTACTTCCGGATCATCGGACTAACTTTAAAGAAAATCTTCCGGTAGAATAAAAAAATAAAAGTCCTGTAATTAAAATTGTTTATTCTGTCAGTTTCAATAATCTTTCCAGTTCCTCAATTTTTTCGGGATACCCAAGCTGTGTATAGCTGTAAATAAGGTTCCCGACGAGTCTTTTAATTATATCAATGTTGGAGCAGGGTGCAAAATAAGACTTGTCGGGATTTATTTTCAATTGATGAATAAACAGTTCTATTTCTCTTTTTGTAAAAACTGCCCCTTTGTTAAAGGGATTAATATAAAACAAAACATCTTCAACGGAAGGCACATTAGGCGAAAGTTCCGATGTATAAGCGAGAATAAAATGCTGAGGCAGGTTCACGCCATAGACCGGAATGTTGAGCTTCTGTGCGATGATAATATACAGTATCCCGAGTGACAGGGCACTTCCCTTATGTGTTTCCAGAAATGTATTCAGGTAAAAGTTCTGCGGAGCAAAAAGGTTGATCTTGTTCCCGTCTAAATTATTAACATGATAAATGATGTGGTTCAGTACCTTTACATTCTCGAGTGCGGTGAGGTTATCATTCAGCTCCAGCCATGCATCCATTCTCATCTGCTCAACCTTTGTTATCATAACCTCCTCGCTGAGTTCAGGATACTGGCTGCGGGTAACCAGAAGGTAACCCTTCAGCAGGTCGGAGGAAGAAGTATTGATCCAGTCTTTAAATTCAGCATGAAGCTCTTCCTGTTGTATTTCATGGATGATCTCCCCGGCACGTTCCTGGGTGAAAGTATCAAAGGAATTTTCCAGGGATCTTTCAAGGTAAGGAATGGCCTCTTTCCCAAAAGAATAGATCTTCTCGCGGATCGAATCAAATGCCTTTTCATCGGGATCGTCCAGCAATTGGACCAGAGCATTTAATTCTTTATTTTCCAAAGA
>CAZUYY010000031.1:0-12485 GCA_964624935.1 uncultured Prolixibacteraceae bacterium | reverse complement strand
CGATTCTCTCTATCGTTTTCAAGGATATCAGATCTTCCAGTTACAAAATTCAACAGTTGATGCTTCTGATCTTTATGATGACACAAAGGCGCGGTTGGTTGCACAATGTGATATTCAGGATGGCGTGTCTAAACTTGTTAACTGGACATTTGATGCAGATCTGAATGGAAATGCCGGACAGGTAATGGTTGACGGGGCTGACAAAGGAATTCAACATACATTCGTCATTACAACTGACCAATTCCCGTTGACTACCTCCAGTGCACTCATCAATCATAAACAATATTACTTTATGGCAGTTGCCTATGGCTATAATCAATATAAGGCCTATCAACCCGATTCAGTTGATAAGGGACAAGCCACACCTTATTTGCAGGGACGTAATAATATCCAACGGTATACTGCTATTCCTCATATTCCCATTGGTGATCAGATGAATTCATCAGTTGGGGATGGACCTGTGATCACGCGAATCCAGGGACAAGGTAATGGAGGAATGATCATTGAATTCTCTGATAAGACTATTGCTGAGATCCTTGCCAAACCAATGGCCGATTCGGTGAATGTTTATGGATCGCCTGACTATCCGATAGCGTATCACCCAGAATACCAGGTTTCTGCAGGTCCTTTGAACATTAAAGTCGTTGATCCGCTGAATGTGGCATCCGGAAACTATATCATCAAGTTTGATTCACTGGTTCCGGGCCCATCAAATTCTCCTTTTATAAATTCCAACATAAAATTCGCTCATTGGAAGTTGTATGATTCGAGCAGCGGTAACACATATACCTCTGACACTACAATCATTTATCCATACGAACAGTTGTTCCTGAACCTTGGCCTTTCCCTTACTATCAGCCAGGTTCCTTTCCCAGGCGATACAACATCAAGTGGAGCCCGTTATACGGGTAACGGGTTGCTTTCTGCACCTGCGGCAATATATGCCGACAGTACAAGGATGTGGCTGGGTGGTGTTCCGGATATTGATAGTCCGACAAGCGACCAATACTGGATAAGATCAGGAACTTATAACGGTGGTGGGGATCCCAACCTCTATTCCTGGAACATGAAAACCTCATCCACATATAATCCATGGGATCCAAACGAGGATTATACCAAGATCCAGAATGGAACGTGGGCACCTTATTGCCTTGCTGTTTCAGCAGATCAGGAATCCGGCACAAATCAAGCTACCGGATTACCTTATCCGAGAATTGCGCCCGCCGTGACAACAGCGTCTAAATTAAGAAGTACAATGGACAGGCTCGCCTCCGTTAACATTGTTATAACGCCTGATCAAACAAAATGGACCCGTAGCCCGGTTATTGAAATGTGCCCTGATTCGAAATTAGCCGAAGGGGGAGCTCCTGAATTCAGTTTAAGAAGACATGCTTCTGTAAATATAGATGGAGATACGGGAGTTGTAAGCGCCAATCCTATTTACAATTCCAACTTTATTAGTCCTACCGGTATGGGTTGGTTCCCTGGGTACGCAATAAACCTTGAAACGGGAGAACGACTGAATATAATGTTCGGAGAAAATTCATGGCTTCTTTCTGATAATGGCCGCGATATGTTATGGAATCCTTCGACGCGGTTATATGATGATGGTGGGGAACCTGTTTTCGGTGGCATGCATTATGTGTATATCATGGGATCACTCAGAACAAATGTAAAACAAGGTGCTGAATCATTTTCCCTTGATTTTCCCGCATATGACGGCGGTGCTTACCTTGTTAGCCATTTAAATCTGGCGCCTCCACAGATTTGGCAAGCATACGGATTCGGGTCCTGTATGTATGTTGGGATGCCTCTTGCAATTACTGGTAAACAGTGGCTTAGCAACGAGGTGACTATCAAGATTCGTGTTGCGAAACCCTATAACCGTTATTTCTCCGGATCACTTCCTGCATCTTATTCGGATACTGCCGAGAACAACTGCTGGCCGGAATATTCTTTCAATACTTCGACAATTGCAACTTCAAAACAGAATCCTACCGTATTGTCCAGTGATTTAAACCTGATCAACGTAGTTCCCAACCCCTATTACGGCTACGACGATTATGAACAAAACCAATTAGATAACAGGATAAAAATCGTCAACTTGCCACTCCATTGCACAATTACAATCTTCGATATGAGCGGAGTCATGATCAGGCAATTTGTTGTTGATAAATCTGGAATAAGTGAACCAAGAGGATCGACAGCAGATTTGAATACAGATGCAAAGACCTCAATCGATTGGGATTTGAAAAACTTTGCAGGAATTCCAATATCAGGAGGAATGTACCTGATTGATGTGAAGGCGGATGGAATTGGTGAAAGGACAGTGAAATGGTTTGGAATACTGCGTCCCGTAGACTTGAATTCATACTAAAATTTTCTTCGACTGTTAACAAAGTAATATCGTTAGAAATATAAAAATTGCATATATGAAAAATATTTATAGTCTCTTATTAGCAATATTCCTGGTAGGATTGATGGTCCTTCCTATGGATAAGGTTACTGCCGGGAATAAGGATCGTTCCGGGCAGGCAGGGGCATCGGAATTGCTGATCGATCCATGGGCAAAAAGTTCAGGTTGGGGAAGTGTAGGAACCGCCAATGCCTCTGGACTCGAAGCCATGTATGCGAATATTGCCGGAACTGCTGCAACCAAAGGAACAGAGATTATTTTTTCGTATACTGACTGGTTGCAGGGATCTGATGTTAAAATCATGAATTTTGGTTTTTCTCAGAAACTTGGGCAGAACAAAGGTGTCCTTAGCCTGGGCATCATGTCGATGAATTTTGGTGAAATTAATATCACCACGACGAATTCACCGGAAGGGCAACTGGGAACATATAACCCCAATTACCTCAACATCAATCTTGCCTATGCCAAAGCCTTTTCGAACAGTATCTTTGGCGGACTGAATCTGAAAGTCATTTCTGAATCTATTACTGATGCCACCGCAACAGGAATTGCACTCGATGCCGGTGTTCAATATATCACAGGAGATAAGGACCAGATCAAATTCGGTGTAGCACTTAAAAATATCGGACCGACCATGAAATTCACTGGTGACGGCCTTTCCTTCCGTGGTATCATCCCAACTCATGGAAATGACAATGACCTCTTCACTGTAGAAACGCGGTCGGCCCCATTTGAAATGCCTACTGCCTTAAGAATTGGTGCATCGTACGACTTTCTCATTGGAGACATGCACCGGATTACACTCGCGGGTAACTTTACTTCCAATTCTTTTACGGAGGATCAATTCACACTGGGTCTCGAATATTCTCTCAAACCTTATTTTGGTATAAGAGCCGGATATACTTACCAGGATGGCATTTTCAATTCTTCCGTGGCTGACAGGGGAACAGTATTTACAGGGCTGAATGCAGGTTTTTCTGTTTCTGTTCCGTTCAATAAAGAAAAAATGACAGGAATTGGAATAGATTATTCATATAGAACTACAAACCCATATTCCGGTACACATTGTATCGGATTAAAGCTCAATTTTTAGAAATTACCTAAACTTCATTTAATCCTGATTATTATCTTTGTATGGCATAAGGACCCTTTCAAAGGGTCTTTTGCCTTATTATCTGATCGATGAAAACATGTAACAATGACTGAGATCAAGTATTATACACAGGAAGGATTAGCTAAGCTCCAAGAGGAGTTGCAAAAGCTGATATCCGTCGATCGTCCATCGATTTCCAAGCAAATCGCTGAAGCCAGGGATAAAGGAGATCTCTCGGAAAATGCCGAATACGCTGCAGCCAAAGAAGCGCAATCTATGCTTGAATTGAAAATAAACAAGCTACAGGAAGTAATCAGCAATGCTCGTCTGCTGGATGAATCCAGACTTGATAGCACAAAGATCCTTATCTTTTCTACTGTTAAACTGAAAAATACTCAAAATAATAACATTGTCACTTATACTTTGGTTCCGGAAAATGAAGCCAATGTTAAACTGGGTAAAATTTCTGTAAATTCGCCCATTGCGAAGGGACTTCTGGGCAAAAGCATAGGTGAGAAAGTTGAAATTGCTGTACCAGCAGGTACTATCGCCTTTGAGATTATTGAAATTACCAGAAAAAACGGACACTGATGGCAACTATATTCACACAGATAATAAACGGAGAAATACCTTCTTATAAAATTGCAGAGGATGAGCATTATTATGCATTCCTTGATATCAATCCCCTTGCGGAAGGACATACATTGGTTATTCCGAAAAAGGAAACAGATTATATCTTTGACATTGACGACGATGAGTACATGGGGTTGTTTTTATTTGCTAAGAAAGTCGCTGAAGGAATGCTAAAGGTCATTCCCTGTGAACGCATTGGAATTGCCGTCATCGGGCTTGAGGTAAGACATGCCCATGTCCACCTGGTTCCTTTGAAAACAATCTATGATATTGATTTCAAAAAACCGAAACTTAAGCTGTCACCTGAACAATTTTCCGAAATAGCTGAAAAAATCAGCGGAGCAATGAAGAGATAAGATTGCTGGAAGTTCTGCTTGCCACCCGGCCGTTTTTATTCTTTAATCTTTGTAACCCCTCGCATCTCTCCCTTCAATGTAGTTGAGAAAGGATTTGTTTACCACTTTGTTACCTCCCGGGGTCGGATAATTTCCTGTAAAATACCAGTCACCAGTATTATTTGGGCAAGCCGTATGAAGGTCTTCAATGGTTTGGTAAATGATTTCGATTTTTGCTTTGATCGAAGAAGGTGTCAGCAGTTCTGAGACTTTTTCTGAGATTTTTTGAGCGGTGAATGGCTTGTAAATCTCTTTAACAAAATTCTGAATCTTTTCCTTAGGAAGATATTCCTGTGCTTTTGATTTATTGTAGACCGTATTAAGCACATTCTCCTGGTGCGAGTCCTTAAGTAATTCGATAGCGGCTTTGAAAGCAATAAAATCTGATAGTTTAGCCATGTCGATCCCGTAACAATCAGGATAACGGATCTGAGGGGCGGAAGAAGCAATAATGATTTTCTTTGGTTCCAGCCTGTCAAGAATTCGGATAATGCTTTGTTTGAGCGTGGTTCCCCTGACAATGGAATCATCGAGCACAACAAGGTTGTCTTTTCTTTTATGGATACTGCCATAGGTAATATCATATACATGTGCTGCCAGGTCATTACGTTGTGAATCCTGTGTGATGAAAGTCCTCATTTTCAGGTCTTTCACTGCAACTTTTTCTGCCCGCGGTGAAAGTGCCAGTATTTCATCGAGTTCAGCAGATGTTAATTTTCCACCGGATTCCAGAATCCGGTCCTTTTTGATACTATTGCAGAAAAGGGTCAACTCCTCGATCAGGCCGTAATAAGCATCGATCGCTGTATTCGGGATGTAGGAGAAAACGGTGTTTGTAAGGTCATAATCGATGGCTTTCAGTATTGCAGGTGCAAGAAATTTACCCAGCATTTTCCGTTCTTTGTATATCTCTTTGTCTGTTCCCCGTGAAAAATAGATCCGTTCGAAGGAACAGGCTTTCTTTTCGAGGGGTTTGCGGAATTGTTTTTCTGCAACCGATCCATTTTTTTTTACAATCAGAGCATATCCTGGTTTTAATTCTTTAACAGATTCAAAAGGAACATTAAAAGTCGTTTGAATAACCGGTCTTTCGGAAGTTGCAACGACAACCTCATCGTCATGGTAATAGAATGCCGGCCTGATACCATTGGGATCACGCATGATAAAAGCATCGCCGTGACCGAGCAATCCGGCGATGACATAACCTCCATCCCAGGTTTCGGCTGAATTCTTTAGTATCCGCTGGATATTAATTTGTCTGGCAATCTGCTTTGTTATTTCTCTTTTCGGGAATCCTTGTTTTTTGTATTTTTTGTAGAGCGCTTCGTTCTCTGCATCGAGAAAATGACCGATCTTTTCGAGAATAGTTATCGTGTCAGAGGTTTCAACAGGGTACTGACCCAGGTCGATAAGTTTTTCGAAAAGCTCGTCAACATTAGTAAGATTGAAATTTCCTGCCAATACCAGGTTCTTTGTCATCCAGTTATTTTCACGTAATAAAGGATGAATGTTAAGCAGGGCATTTTTTCCGAAGGTACCATAACGCAAATGTCCAAGGTAAAGTTCGGCGATGAAGTCAACATTGTGCTTCAACCAGTCTGCATCGAAAAGCCGCTCTTCATGCTTTTCAATGATTTGCTGAATCTGAATTTGGAAAGCTGAAAAGATATCTTTTATCGGGGAATCAGAATCTGAACGCTGCCGGTAGATGTATTTGTTTCCGGGTTCAAGATCAAATTTGATACAGGCAATCCCTGCTCCATCCTGACCTCGATTATGCTGTTTCTGCATAAGAAGATGCAGCTTATTCATGCCATAGAGTACCGTTCCGTATTTTCCCACATAGAATTCGAGCGGTTTCAGAAGGCGAACCAGGGCTATTCCGCATTCGTGATGGATGAAATCACTCATCAAAGTCGATGTTAATCAATCTGCAAAGTTATGAATTATTTTGGCACAGAGGTTCTTTTAAGAAATTGCATTGCTTGACGATCGCCAAGTTGTGCGGCTATTCTCCAATAATAGCATGCCTGACTTACATTGTCCATTTGCAATAAAATAATTCCAAGATTTTTATATGCTTCTGCATAATGGTCGTTAACCCTAATTGCAGATCGGAGTTCTAACAATGCACCAGGTAAATCGCCAGACTGGAATTTTAGTATAGCCAGGCAATTGTACACTTCTGCATTCATAGAATCAAGAGATAAGCACTTAGTGCAATCTGCAAATGAACCAATTTTATCTCCTAAATTCATTTTTACCATAGCTCTATTGGCATATAAAATGCTTGAATTTGGTTTTTTTTCAATGCCCTTATCCAGATCAGGAAGAGCTTCACTCAGTTTATTTAATTTCAAATATGAGAAAGCTCTGTGTATATAAGAATCAATATCATCCGGATTAATTTCAATTGCTTTAGAATAATCATTAATAGATTCCTGAAACATCTGATGATCTGCGAAATAGTTTCCCCTCTTTCTGTAAATTTTTGCAATCAATGGAACTGGAGGATTTTTTTGAATAATATCTGATGTTAGCGTCATGTCATTTTCCCACTTCTTATTTACGTCCCATGTCTCAAATGAAAGAAAAAAACCATAGAGAAGGATTAAAATTGTCAAAATATAAATGTATTTTCGATTAGTATTAAGATTCTTTTCGGTGAAAGATTGATAAAAGGTCGCCAAAAGAAAAAATAGTCCCAAATATGGGAGATAAGCATATCTATCAGCAAAAATGATACTTCGTAAGGAAACCAAGGGTAGATTTATCGACAGAGTCAATAGAAAAATACCGGCTCCGAATATTAGTTTCTTATTCTTCCGGCACCTCCAAATGATAAAAGATAGAATTACAACCAGTGAAGAATAAATATAATACTCATAGGGTAACCAATTATTTGATTTTACCGGAAAAACATAAATAGCAGAAAGGTTGACAGGAACCAGGAATTTTTGAAGATAGAAAAAAATAGCACGGCCGATTAAGAATATATGATCAAAACTGGTATATGAATGTAATTTCGAATAGGTAAAGTAGGTAAAGGTCTCGGAATTCTTAAAGGCAATCAATGTAAATACAACACTCAAGATAACAAAAGGCAACTTTTCAAAAATCAATAGATTGATTTTTTTACGATTTAAAAAATAATCAAATAACATAAGAACCAAAGGGAGAGTGACGGCTTGAACTTTACAAAATAGAGATAGAATAAAGAAAAGAAATGAAATGAATAAAAATTTTATCTGCAGTTTGCTCGTGAAATATTTTATATAAAAAATAAGAGAAAGCAAATAGAAACAAGTATACATACTGCTACTTCTTGCCGAGATCCATGTGACCGCTTCAACATTCATCGGATGAACGGCAAAAAGAAATGCTATTAACAGGACAGGATTCGGGTTTTTAAAAAATTTATTGAATAGTACAAATAAAAGGATGATGTTTATTAAATGAAAACTCAGGTTCACTAAATGCAATTGGATAGGAGATGTTCCTGCAAAATGGTAGTTGAGAGCAAAAGATAAAACCGTGAGTGGTTGATATAGAGTGACATAATAATTTGAAAAATATTGCCCAATACTCTTCCATGAAAGATTTAAAATTTCAGGATATTTTGTAAAGAAATCCAGGTCATCATTAGAAAGGAGTGGATATTTTAAAGTTTCTGCATAAATGATGGTTGTAAAAATGCATAATAGTAATAGAACGAAAAAGCATCTATTTGAAACCGATAATTTCATGTTAAAAAGTTCAGGTAAGGAGGTTTTTTCGGTAAAATTAAAAAACCTGTTTAGTAAAAATAAGAGATTTCGATAAAATGTATTTTATTTTTGTGCGAAATGATTTTTTTGGAAAGGGAAATGACTAAATGATAAATCAAACTTCAGTCTCCGAATTTCTTGATTTTGCCGGCACAATAGAGGTAATTGATGTGCGTTCGGAAAAAGAATACCTGCAGGGTCACATCCCCGGGGCCTTTAATCTGCCTCTTTTCAATAATGAGGAACGGGCTGTTGTCGGCACTCTTTATAAGAACTCGGGAAGGGAGGCTTCTGTGCTGAAAGGATTGGAATTTGCAGGTCCTAAACTGGCTGATTTTGTAAAGCAGGCCCATAGATTTACAGATCAGAAAAAGCTTCTTATGTATTGCTGGAGAGGTGGGATGCGTAGCGAGAGTATGGCCTGGCTTTTTCAGGTCGCCGGCTATGAAGTATCTGTTATGAAGAATGGATATAAGGCATACCGTCATTTTATAAGGGAGGGTTTATCTCAACCTGCAAACATAATAATCCTTGGAGGGCTGACAGGTAGCGGAAAGACACAACTTCTTCATTTACTCGGGAAGATGGGGGAACAGGTTCTGGATATTGAAAATCTGGCATGTCATAAAGGTTCTGTTTTCGGGGGATTCGGACAGCCCAGGCAACCGACCAATGAACAATTTGAAAATGATATTTATAATAGCTGGCGGCGATTCAATCATTCCGGACTTTTGTGGATTGAAGATGAAAGCCGTATGATCGGGAATGTAAGCATTCCGGACCCGTTATTTGAACAGATGAATCGCGCTGTGATGATCAAGGTCGAATCTGATAAGGAATACAGGGTACAAAGACTTGTTGAAGAATATTCCAAGGTTCAGTTTTGTGATCTTCAAAGTGCAATAATGAAGATCAGTGAAAAGCTTGGTGGGGCCAACACACAAAAAGCATTGACAGCAATTGAAAAAGGTGATTATGAAACCGTAGCAAGTCTGGCTTTAACATATTATGATAAAACCTATGAACACTCCGTTCTAAAAAGAAAAAATCAGAAGATCTTAAAAGTTTTTCTTAAAAATCATGACCCTGTTAAAAATGCTGAACTTATTCTGGAAACGAGCAAATCGATAAAATGAATTTATTTTAGCCTATGGAAAGTATCTATCTCGATTATAATGCGACTACTCCAATTGATTCACGTGTGGCAGATGTCATGCGACCGTTCTTGGAAGAATCTTTCGGAAACCCTTCAAGTACTCATGCAGAAGGTGTCAAGGCAAAAGAGGCGGTTGAAAATGCAAGGAACCATGTTGCAGGAATGCTGAATTGCCACTCTGACGAAATTGTTTTCACAAGTGGAGGCACGGAGTCGAATAATTTTGCCATCAAAGGGATTGCTTTTGCCAACCGTACCAAAGGAAATCATATCATCACCTCCTGCATTGAGCATCCTTCGGTGATAGAAGTGTGTCATTACCTCGAAAAACAGGGATTCATCGTCACTTATTTACCTGTAGATGAATATGGTCAGGTCGATCCTGAAGACGTCAAAAAAAACATCAGAACTTCCACCCTCCTGATCACAATCATGCATGCAAATAATGAAACAGGTACGATTCAGCCTGTTGAAGAGATAGGAAGAATTGCACGGGGACAGGGAATACCGTTTCATAGCGATGCGGCCCAGAGCGCAGGCAAGATTGAAGTGAATGTCGAAAAAATGGGAGTAGATATTCTTTCATTGGCAGGCCATAAAATTTATGCGCCAAAAGGTATAGGAGCTTTATATATACGTCGTGGCATTCATCTTGAAAAGCTTATTCATGGTGCCGACCATGAACAGAACCTTCGTGCAGGAACGGAGAACGTGATCTCAATCGTGGGATTTGGAAAAGCCTGCAACCTCATCACTGAAAGCACTCCCTTAAAGGGTAATGATATAAAAGAACTCAGGGATTTTTTATTCCGGCAAATAAAAAAAGAGATCCCGGAAATTAACCTGAACGGGCATCCTGAAAAAAGGTTGCCTAATACTATAAATATCAGCTTTCCTGGCGTAGAAGCTGCCTTGCTGCTTGATAAAATGGCTCCGGTCGCTGCTTCAGCAGGTGCCGCCTGTCATTCGGGCAGTGAAGTGATCTCCCCCGTTCTATCGGCAATGCAAGTCCCTGACTACCTTGCCTTGGGTTCAATACGTTTCTCATTAGGCCGGATGACTAAACGAAAAGATATCGAAAGAGCTATTCCCTTCATTGTAAAAGCATATCACAGTCTTTCTGATTACCCTCCAGAATCCAGCATCCAGCATCCAGCATCTGAATATAAACTTACCCACTATACCCATGGATTGGGTTGCGCCTGCAAAATCCGCCCCCAATATCTTGAAAAAATATTAAAGGAACTTCCACTATCTGCTGATCCCGACATACTGGTCGGATTAAAGGATCCGGATGATGCAGCTGTATACAGGATCAATAACCAGACTGCCATTGTCCAGACCGTTGACTTTTTTACTCCGGTAGTGAATGATCCTTATGATTTCGGAGCGGTCGCAGCAGCTAATGCTTTGAGCGATATCTATGCAATGGGAGGGAAGCCTTTGTTTGCACTAAGTATCGTAGCCTTCCCTGATAAACTTCTCCCGCCTGAAGTTCTTAAGCTAATACTTCAGGGAGCAACAGATAAAGTCTCAGAAGCAGGGATCAGCATTATCGGTGGCCATACCATTGAAGATACGGAACCTAAATTCGGGCTCGTTGTCACAGGTACCATTGATCCAGGGAAGATACTGACGAATTCATCAGCAAAACCCGGAGATGTGATCATCCTGACAAAACCGGTTGGGACAGGTATTCTTTCTACGGGAATTAAGCGTGGGCTTGTTGACCGCGAGACTGAAAAACAAATGATTGCCGGAATGGCTCAGCTTAATGATAAGGCTGCTGAAATCATGAGTGATTTCCCGGTGAATTCCTGTACGGATGTGAGCGGGTTCGGGTTACTTGGCCACCTGAAAGAAATGATACAGGCAAGCCATGCAGGTGCTGAAATCGATTATAAAAACGTACCGGTTCTCCCGATGACATGGGAACTTGCAGCCATGAATATGATCCCCGGAGGCACCCGGAATAATCTTCAATATGTGGAGGATGTCATGGAGTGGGAAGAAAATGTTCCGGAACTTGCGAAAATAATCCTGGCCGATGCTCAGACTTCAGGAGGATTATTGATCACACTCCCTGTAAAGGATGCAAATAAGTTTATTAAACAATGCCGCCTTGTGGGGATCAGTGAAGCTGTGGTAATCGGGAAGATTATGAAAAGAGAAAAGATCTTTGTCAGGTAGGGTCTATAATAAGGCAATGACTCATTCGACGATAATAATCGAATAAAAAGGAGACGGAAAAACTTTTTAACCTGATATTGTTTCTCAGTATAATTGCTTAATTTTGCCTCCCGGGAAAATCCTGTAGAACTCTTGAATTGCATTTATCTACATGGGGTAACAATAAATTTCATGCAGGTTTGATCCTTCATTCCACGTTTAATTTAAATGGATATTCATGGATGCTATTTTAACAGACGTTTTGGAAAGAGTAAGAGAACTTTTTTTTAAATATGGTGTCCGGAGTGTTTCTATGGACGATATTTGCCGTGATCTTGGGATCTCAAAGAAAAAGTTGTACCAGCTCTTTTCCAGTAAAAATGAATTGGTTGAAAAGCTTCTTGAACTGGAAAGGGAGAACTTTAAGATCATTTTTGATACTTACAATTTTGAAGGCGTCAATGCCATCGATATCCTCCTGACAGTGAGCAAGGAATTGGGTGAGCGGTTCAGGGATATAAGCCCTTCGATGACGTTCGACCTGGTGAAATATTATCCTGATATTTATAATAAACATGTTGATGACAGGATCGATTTTATCTTTAAAAAGATCCAGATCAACCTTGAGAAAGGAATTAACCAGGGTGTTTACCGGGATGATCTGAGCGTTGAATTGGTTGCACGCTTATACATCCGCCGGCTTATTGACCTGCATAATCCGGAATTCTTCCCGGCCGACAAATTTTCTTTCCAGACCCTTTTTGACGTGATGTTCGATAACTTTATCCGCGGAATCGCCAATCCTAAGGGAATAGATTACTACGAAAGTCAGAAACGAAAAGTAAATTTTAATAAA
>CAZUYY010000030.1:0-12551 GCA_964624935.1 uncultured Prolixibacteraceae bacterium | reverse complement strand
ATCAAAATCAACAGCGCATTCACCGAGCAACTGTTCGGTATTCCGGATCACCTGGGGATAATCTTTATACAGATCTCTTATTTCCTTTTCCGGCATCATCATTTCATCCGAAGCAGCCAGTTGCTCAGGGCGAAGCCGGCTCAGTAGGATGTTATTATCAATAGCCCTCAGGTTACAATGCAGGTCATATTCCTTTTTATTTGAAAATGTAACAGGAAAGAGGATAACAGAGCGATCAAGAATGTTCTTGTCATTGATGGTCGCCAGTTTCCTGATAAATGAGGACGGAACGCCAATGTACCCTTTCCCCATCCCCCGCCCCATTCGGGGCGGGGGCAAGGGGGAGGGGCTGAATGGATAAATTACCCTCACATTTTCAAATTCCGGTGCCTGATCCGGTAATGGAATTCCATGAATGGTATGATACGACAAAAACTCATTCAATTCACGAAAGCCTTCATTATTCCTCGCCAACCCAATATAGAGAAGCTTCTCATCCCTGCGAAACTCAATTCCCGCAACAGACTTGATCCCATGCTCCCTACACGTCTTCACAAAATCAATCATGCCGGAAGAATTGTTAATATCTGTCAGGGCCAGGGTCGTGACCCTACATGAAACTGCCGTTTCGACCAGTTTTTCAATGGAAAGGGTACCGTAACGCAGGGAATAATATGAATGACAGTTGAGGTACATTTCTATTTTACTATTTCGCTATTTGTAAATGCTACCCCCCTCCGGATGATCTTCTTCCCAAACTTTCTTCTGATCCGGTCCATTGCCTGGTACAGGTTGATCATCTCCACCGAATCTTCGAACATGTCAATCTGCTGGCTGCCAGGAACCAGTTTGCTGAAACGTACCCCAATCAGGCGGATTAGCATACGGCGCTGGTACAGTTTTTCGAATAGTTCCTTCACAATGGGAATGAGAACGTGGTCAAAGGCTGTGTAAGGAACCTGCTGCTGAATGGTATGGGTATCGAAATTGGAATACCTGATCTTGACCGTCACACAGGCAGTAAGTTTTTGTTGCTCACGTAGTTCATATGCGATCTTCTCCACCATCTTCACCAGGATCTCCTTCATCCGGACAATATCGATCGTATCCTGTTCAAATGTAGTTTCCGTGCTGACTGATTTACTTTCCGAATATTGCCTTACAGGGGTCGTGTCAATGCCATTGGCCCGTTCCCACAGGATGATGCCATTTTTTCCCATGACCCGTTCCATCATTTCCAGGGGGATGTGGCTCAAGGTATCGATGGTGGCGACTCCCATTGACCTGAGCAAAGGATAGGTTTTCTCCCCTATTCCCGGTATCTTCCGGATCGACAAAGGAGCAAGGAATGGTTTCACATGATCTTCCGGCACTTGCAACTCGCCGTTTGGCTTGGCCTCGCCGGTAGCGATCTTGGAAACGGTTTTATTTACCGACAGGCCGAATGAGATCGGCAATCCTGTATTCTTCATGATCGCCGTACGAAGTTCGTGGGTCCATCTCAGCAGGCCGAAGAAACGATCCATGCCGGTCACATCGAGATAATGCTCATCAATAGAAGCTTTTTCATACAATGGCGCCCTTTCTGCAATGATGTCGGTAACCAATTGTGAATAGCGGGAATAAAGTTCCATATCACCCCGGATAAATATGGCATCCCGGCACATCATTCTTGCCATCTTCATCGGCATGGCAGAACTGACACCAAAGCGACGGGCCTCATAGCTGCAACTTGCCACGACTCCCCTGTCAGACATTCCGCCTATAATAACCGGCTTGCCCTGCAATGCAGCATTCTGCAAACGTTCCACCGATACAAAGAAGGTGTCGAGATCAAAGTGGACGATATTACGGTTAGCTTTCAACATAATATTAAGTAAAGAAATGGCGAAATTTATTTAGCCATCATATTTCGTTTCATTTTTAGTCTTTTTTTTTTTGCCATTTTGCCATTTTGCCATTTTACCATTTTGCTATTTTTTTATTACCTTTGACGAATATTTAATCAAAATAACGACTACAATATAATCATAATTCAAAATAATTGCAACTATGTTTTTTCATTCGAATATAAAATATTTCAGAAAAAGGATGGGGCGCACACAGGATGACGTGGCAGTTGCCCTTGGGATGAAGCGTTCAACCCTGAGCGGTTATGAGAATGCCATTGCCCAACCCGGAATAGAGGCTCTGGTAAGTTTTTCAAATTATTTCAGGGTTGCGATCGATACACTCGTCAAGGTCGATCTCACTAAACTACCCGAAAGCCAACTCCGGCAATTGGAAAAAGGCTACGATGTTTTCATCAAAGGCAGCAACCTTAGGGTACTGGCCACTACTGTAGGCCAGGATAACCTCGAAAACATCGAACTGGTAACTGAAAAAGCAAAAGCCGGATACAAGAGCGGATTTGCCGATCCGGAATATATCAGCATCCTCCCTACTTTCCGGCTTCCTTTTCTTTCAAAACAAAAAAAATACCGCACGTTTCAGATAAGCGGCGATTCCATGCTCCCCATTCCTGACGGGGCTTGGGTGACCGGGGTTTTCATACAGGATTGGAATACTATTCGTAACCGGGATGCATATATTATCCTCACATCGGAAGAAGGCATCGTCTTTAAGGTCGTCGAAAATAAAATCCGGGATGAAGGAAAACTTATCCTTCACTCCTTGAATCCTGTTTATGAACCTTATGAAATTGCTGTACCTGACATCCGGGAAATCTGGCAGTTCATCAACTATATCAGCAGGGAAATTCCTGAAAATACTGCCAATACAAGCTACTATCTGGCACAAACGGTAAAAAAATTGTCAAATGAGGTTAAAGCCATCCAGACCCGTCTTAATCTCTAACTTCAATATCTTCTGGTTTTCCATGTAGATCATTAAAATTAAAGTAATAAAATATTCAACTATCTGGCATCGTTACTAAGGATGCATAATTGCTGGAAAGAGAATCTGTAAAGGCAAAATAATCGTGAACTGAAAGCAGAACACTTTATTATATTCATAATTAAAAGAAAAAGGGAAAAATGAAAATTCTCGTAACGGGAGGTGATGGGCAATTGGGAAATGCCTTGAGGAAATTTGCAGGTGATTACAAAGGTCATGTTTTTTCATTTATCGATATACATGACCTTGATCTTACTGATTCCTTCAGAATGGCCACCTACTTCGCGGACCATAAACCACATGTTCTGATCAATTGTGCCGCGTATACTGCCGTGGACAAAGCAGAATCAGAACCTGAAAAAGCAATGGCTGTAAATGCAATCGTTCCCGGTGAAATGGCAAAAATTTGTTCGAAAGCCGGAATCAGGTTGGTACATATTTCAACGGATTATGTCTTTGATGGAAAGAGTTTCACCCCCTATAAGGAGAACGATCCTGTAAATCCTGTCTCAGTTTATGCAAAAAGTAAAATGGAAGGAGAAGTAAGGATCCTTCAGGAAAATGTCAGGGGCATTATTATACGTACATCCTGGTTATATTCTGAATACGGGCAAAATTTCGTTAAAACGATTCTGAAAAAAGGAAAAGAACTTGGGAAATTAAGGGTAGTTTATGACCAGGTCGGCGGGCCTACTTATGCAGGAGACCTTGCCAGGGCAATTCTTGATATTCTCCCGGAAGTTGCGGCCACTAATTCGATGGATATATACCATTATGCTGATGAAGGAGTGATCAGTTGGTTTGATCTTGCCCATGCTATTATCGAAATTTCAGGAATACAATGTATTCTTGAACCCATTGAATCTAAAGATTTCCCCACACCTGCCACACGGCCATCATATAGCGTTTTCAACAAAACCAGATTTAAAGAACGGTTTGGGATTACAATTCCTTATTGGAGAACCAGTCTTGAGAAATGTATCGGCAATATGCACGAGTTTATGAACATGAATTAGCAATAAAAGCCATATAAAACTTAATCATATCCCTTTATGAAAACTACAATTGAACCAAATATACTGAAACGTGCAAACGCTTGGCTGAATGGAGATTTTGATGAAGAAACCAAAGTACTGGTCAGGGAGATGATGGAAAATAATCCTGCTGAACTGACAGATTCCTTTTACCGTGACCTTGAATTTGGTACCGGTGGACTGAGAGGCATCATGGGAGCCGGTACAAACCGGATGAACAAATACACTGTTGGAATGGCTACACAGGGACTGGCAAATTATCTTATCAAGATGTTCCCTGATGTTCACCCAATCAAGGCTGCCATATCATTCGACAGCCGTAACAATAGCAGTTTTTTCGCAAAAATCACAGCAGAGGTAATGGCAGCCAATGGTTTCAGGGTCTATCTTTTTGATGACATCCGTCCGACACCGCTACTTTCATTTGCCATCCGTTATCTTAAATGCCAGACGGGTGTCATGGTAACGGCATCCCACAATCCCAGGGAATATAATGGTTATAAGGCATATTGGGATGACGGTGCACAGATGATCGCACCACATGATGTAAATGTCATCAGCGAAGTTCAGAAGATCACCTCAATTGATGATGTAAGGTGGACAGGCAATCCTGAACAAATTATTAAGATTGGGGAAGAGATCGATGAAGCCTATCTCGGCCAGGCTCTTGGACTGTCCCTATCACCTGAAATCATCCGCCTCCGGAAAAACCTGAAGATCGTATATACTCCCCTTCATGGATGTGGCCGGAAATTGGTACCGGAAATCCTCAAACGATTTGGATTTGAAAATGTTTCAACTGTTAAGGAACAGATGATTGCCGATGGCAATTTCCCTACGGTACATTCACCGAACCCTGAAGAGCAGGATGCGATGACTCTCGCACTTGGGAAAGCCTGTGAAACAGACGCTGATATTGTCATGGCTACAGACCCTGATGCTGACCGGGTTGGTATTGCTCTGAAAAATGCCCGGGGCCAATTCATTCTTCTCAATGGGAACCAAACGGCTGCATTGCTTGTTTACTACATTCTTTATCGTTGGAAAGAGAAAAAGATGATGACCGGAAAGGAATTTATTGTGTCGACCATCGTTACCACCGGACTTCTGCAAAGAATTGCAGAGAAATTCGAGGTTGGGTATTTTGAATGCCTCACCGGATTTAAGTTCATTGCAGATGTGATCAGGAAGCAGGAGGGGAAAATGAAATACATCGTAGGTGGAGAAGAAAGTTTCGGCTATCTTGTCGGTGATTTTGTCAGGGATAAAGACGCTGTAAGCGCTTGTGCATTGATAGCAGAAGCTGCCGCCTGGATGGCGGACCAGGGAAAGACCCTATTCGACCTCCTCCTGAATATTTATCAGGAATTTGGGTTTTACAAAGAACAGCTGATCTCGGTCACAAAAAAAGGAAAGACAGGAGCCGAAGAAATCCAGAAAATGATGGTAGATTACAGAAAAGATCCTCCTGAACAGATTAACAACTCGAAAGTCATACTGGTGAGAGATTATCTGACATTACGTGAGAAGGAAATAAAATCCGGAAAAGAAAAAGTAATCGATCTGCCAAAATCGAATGTCCTGCAATTCTTTCTGGAAGATGGATCCCGGATCAGTGTCAGGCCATCAGGTACTGAACCCAAGATAAAATTTTATTTCAGTGTAAAGGAACATCTGGGCAAGAAAGAGGATTATGATAATATGGATGGTATCTTGACAAAAAAAATCAGCAACATTATTGCCTTTTTGAAATTGCAATAAATGGGCAATCCACATCCAACCCGATTTGTGGACCTGCTATCAGGCAAGGTGTTGGAGATTATTTTCTCATTTTTCTTCCTGTTATTTTGTTCATTTCTCTCGCATAGTCAGCAGAAACCGAAAAACATTCAGTATACAGTGACCTTTGATACCATTCATGTTAAGAAAGGCACCTGGTTTCATTTTCAGGGTAAGACTTACAAAATTCAGAAAGACACAATTTTTATTGAACAATCAACTAAAGTCTCTGAGAGAGAGTCTAAAAATCTGCAACGGTCAAACACATTTTATGATTCTGTTTACAAAAAATTATCGCGAAAAAAATTCTCCCAGTTTTTATACGAACTTGCATTTAAACAACCCAGATCACAACCTTTGCCAGGAAATTCGGATAAGGTTAAAAGCAATGTTCCATTTGAAAAATACAAAGGGAAGATAATCCGGCATATATGGATCAAAACCCTTGATCCTTTTGGAACAAGCACCATTGACACCCTGTCAGAAGCACGAACTAAAGCCGGTAAGGCACTGAATGAAGCACATATAAAAACCCGGCCATGGGTCATACGGAAAAATCTGTTCATCAAAGAAGGGCAGAAAGTCGATCCTTACCTGCTGGCTGATAATGAACGGAATATTCGTCAAATGTCATTCATCAATAATGTGACCACCTATGTCGAACCTGTAACCAACTCAAGCGATTCTGTTGATATAACCATAGTCACTAATGATGTATGGTCGATCGGCTTTGATGTAATAAGCGCTGAAACCAGCAGGGGAACATTCCGGGTATACGATGGAAATTTCCTTGGATTAGCAGATCGGTTAGCCACCGGTGTTTCACTCAACACGAGACGGGAACCATTTTTTCTACTCGATAACGCATCTTATTCTTACAATAACATCGCAGGAACATTCATCAACTCTATCGTCAGTTTTACTCAGGATAATATAGGAAATCAAAACCTGAATTTTTCATGTAACAGGAACTTCTATTCCATTAACACAAAATGGGCTTTTGGAGCAGGTTACCAGTACACAAAGATGGTGGATGTAGTTCAGACGACCTCCGAGGAAAACATTTTAACTGATAATGAAATCAGTTATTTCGACGAAATGAATCTTTGGGGGGGACGTGCCTTCCGGATCACTAATGCCTCCATTCCATCAAGGTTCCTTTTGATCGGATCATACTATCAAAGGGCTTATTTTTCCCGTCCAGGAACTATAACGATCGATTCAAATAAGGCCTATTATAACACCACCAGATTCCTGGCCGGATTTTCTTTCCTGGCGAACAGTTATTATCTTAGTGATTATATTTTTCAGTTCGGAAAAACTGAAAACATTCCATATGGAGAGGCTTTTAAATTGATCCTGGGGCCAGAAATAACTGAATTTTATACAAGGCTCTATGGGGGAATTGATCTTTCAGCAGGTGATTTTATTACTGGATTTGGTTATCTGTCAGGCAGGGGTGTGATGGGAGGATACATTAATCGCAAATCCACTGAAGACTGCGTTTTTAAGATGAGCATGAATTATCTTTCCCCACTTTATATGACTCCGGATAAAAAATTAAAGTTTCGATGCTATCTCAATTCTGATTACCGGTTGGGGTTCAATTTCCGGACTAATAACCTTGATTATACAAATTTAAATCGTGACTTGTTGATAAATGAAGTCCAATACGATACGCTTTTTTGGGGAAGGCAATCCTTATCATCCACACTTGCTGTAATCATGTATACACCACTGTATTTTTACGGATTCAAATTTGCTTTTGCATTGCAGGTAAAAGGTGGATTTGTCGCTGCGAACGGTGAATCATTATTTCAACAGCCTTTTAATTGCGGTGTGGGAGTGGGAATCATGATCCGGAATGACAACCTTATTTTCCCTCCGTTGATGATCTCTTGTTATTATTACCCCTCTGTGCCACATGGTGTGCCTTGGTGGCAAATAGACTTCAACCAGGGAATAGGATTCCGGATCCCTGACTACAATGTCACAATGCCCCAAGTAGAAACTCTTCAAAATTAACAATTCAACAATGGAAAGAAAAGATGCGAATGTTCCCCTTGATCCAGTTTATTCAAAAACCGTAATTGAATTGCTCACTGTAGCAAATGAGTACTGTTTATTTCTGGAGAAAGCCGAAAATTATGACCGTCAGGATATTATGCTGTTCCTTCAAAGGATCTGCCCGCTGATCTACATCAAGTCTTCACTCCTGCCGGTCATCGAAATTGAAGATGAAGAAGCTGCTGAGCATTTTGTGACCGAAGAAGAATGGGAAGGAGTTTTCAACACCCTCCATTTAAAATTTGGTGAAGATGATCTTTATTATTTTATCAATCCTCATGAACGATCGCATACCGACCCTGTAAAAGCAAGCCTTGCAGAGAATTTTACCGACATCTACCAAGATTTGAAAGATTTTGTTCTTCTTTATCAGAAGCCACGAAAAGTCTCTATGGAATATGCAGTGTTTGAATGTAAGCGACTTTTTGAAACCCGATATGGGTTTCGGCTCGTCAGGGCGCACTCTGCCCTTCATTACCTTCTCAACAAAGAAGAAGATAATGGAGAACTTCAGGAATTCCTGGAGGAATTATAGGAAAGTCTTTTATTTTGCTTTTGCCTGATCAAGCCGGTTCAATCCGTCAATTGCTTTCTGGTAATTGGTTCGTAATTGAAGAACATGCTTATAATCCTGATAAGCCTTCGAATAATCACCGGCTAACTCATAAGAATACCCCCGGTTAAACATGGCCTCTACATAACCGGGATCGCGTTGCAGGGCAAGTGAAAAATAACTTGTTGCCTTCCTGAAATCATGTAAGTAAACAAGATAAATATATCCGGTGTTATAGGGGGCATCCTTGAAAGTGCTATCTGCTTTTGCCAGTTTATCATAAGTCTCCAGCGCCTCTGCATACCTCCCGTTATCCTGGTAAAACATTCCCAGCATGTACAGCGCTTCCTTGCTATCGGGTCTGATCCTGATAGCATTTTTCAGATAATCAACTGCAATCGGGTCTTTTCTCATGGAATACAACTCTCCGAGTTCAATATATGCCTCATAAAACCCCTGATCCTCGTCAATTGTTTTCTTAAAATTTTCTACAGCTGTTACAGTGTCTCCTTTTTCAAGCAGGGCCAATGCCATGGTAAAATAAACCTGTGGGTTTTGAGGTTCGGCTTCAAGTGCTCTCCTGGCATATTGAAAGGTAGCTTTGTAATCTTTGATGATTAGGCTTAGTTTTGTAAGTCTCACCAGGGCAGAGTTGTTACGGGGCTCGATGGAAATAGCTTTCTGCAATGCCTCATTGCAATTGTCAGGCTTTCCCATCCCAAGATATACATCGGAAAGTGTGATATACAGGGAAGCTTTGCCAGGTGAAAGGGAAATGGCCTTCGAGATATCTGCAAATGCCAGATTTTCCCTATGATCCAGCAAATAATATTTTGACCTTTGCTGTAAAAGATCCGGATCTGAAGGGTGATCTGAAATTTTCTTACTCAGGTCATTCAATATGATCTTCAGGGTGTCTTTTCCGGAAATGTTTTTTTCGGCTACCTTTGGCCTTCCTCCACAGGAAGTGATAAGAAAAAGTGCGACGAACAATGAAAGAGCCAGTAACCCGAATGTTCTATTTGACATTTTTCAACGCCTCCATGATCTTTTTCTCCAGTTCGTCTGCAAGTTCAATATTGTCCTGAAGCAACTTTTTCACGGCATCCCTGCCCTGCCCTAATTTTGTTTCCCCATAGGAAAACCAAGAACCGCTTTTCTTGATTATATTTTGTTCGACTGCCAAGTCGATGATCTCGAGTATCCTCGAGATCCCTTCTCCATATATGATATCAAATTCAGCCTTACGGAATGGCGGGGCAAGTTTATTCTTTACGACTTTCACCTTCACCCTGTTTCCGATGATCTCCTCCCCTTCTTTCAGTTGGTTCACTTTGCGGATATCAAGTCTGATAGAAGCGTAGAACTTTAAGGCATTACCACCGGTAGTGGTTTCGGGATTACCAAACATGATCCCGATCTTTTCCCGCAATTGGTTAATAAAAATGCAACAGGTTGCTGTCTTTGATATCGTGGAAGTCAACTTCCTCA
This sequence comes from uncultured Prolixibacteraceae bacterium, assembly GCA_964624935.1. Classification (GTDB taxonomy): domain Bacteria; phylum Bacteroidota; class Bacteroidia; order Bacteroidales; family FEN-979; genus FEN-979. Next base: position 2,732 of record CAZUYY010000030.1, on the reverse strand, counting down.
AGGCCTGGGACATTAACCTTGCCTGCAGCCCCATCTTTGAATCCCCCATTTCCCCTTCAATCTCACTTTTCGGAGTCAATGCCGCCACTGAATCGATCACGATAATATCAATTGCACCCGACCGGATCAGGTTCTCGACGATCTCCAGCGCCTGTTCCCCGTTATCCGGCTGTGAGACTAAGAGATTCTCGACATCTACTCCCAGTTTTTGTGCATAAAAGCGGTCAAATGCATGTTCTGCATCAATGAATGCAGCGATTCCTCCTGTTTTCTGCGATTCTGCAATGGCATGAAGGGCAAGGGTTGTCTTACCGGAAGATTCCGGGCCAAAGATCTCAATGACCCTTCCTTTTGGTAAACCGCCAATCCCTAATGCAACATTCAGTGCAATTGATCCTGACGGAATAAATTCAACGGCTTCGATGGCATTGTCGCCAAGTTTCATGACCGTTCCTTTGCCATATGTTTTCTCCAGTTTGTCCAGTGTCAACTGCAGAGCCTTCATTTTTTCCTTGTTGGTGTCTTCGTCTTTTGCCATACTATTTTTTTGTGTTTATTAAATTTATTAACAGGTCAAATAGATCAGGATTTACAGATCATTTCCTAAAATTTGTTCAGTGTGATTTTTTGTATCAACCTTTGTAAAGATCTTCTCAATACGACCTGCTTCAGAGATGACGTACGTCGTTCGCAGAATTCCGTCATATTCTTTACCATAAAGCTTCTTTTTGCCCCATGCGCCATATGCTTTTAGTATTGTTTTGTCTTTATCGGGTATAAGTGGAAAAGGTAATACATATTTCTCAATAAATTTTTTATGCGACCGGTCATCATCAGCGCTTACACCTACAATTTTATATCCCTTCTTCAGCAGTAAATCATAGTTGTCACGCAGGTTACATGCCTCTGCGGTACATCCCGGAGTATCATCTTTGGGATAAAAATAAAGAACCAGTTTTTTCCCAATATAATCTTTTAACGAGATGGGGTTGCCATCCTGATCAACCGCTGTAAAAGCCGGAGCTTCATCTCCAATCTTTAATGTTGCCATATCCAATAATTATTAAGAAAAATGATTTCAAAGGTAAAATTTTTGATTCGATGCAGGCCTCTTTCAGGGCAGGAGTTATTAACAAAATCACTCTTGTCTGAGGGTCAGGTAATATTTGCATATGCTTGTCAGCCCGCATTCAGAGCATTTTGGTTTTCGCGCAATACATATATAACGACCATGTAGTATCAGCCAGTGGTGTGCAAGCGGTATTAGTCGGTCAGGGATGTATTTCACCAATTGAAGTTCTGTCTGATAGGGTGTCTTCGCATTGGTGGTCAGGCCTATTCTCGCTGAAACCCTGAAAACATGAGTGTCAACTGCCATTGCCGGTTTTTTGTAGATGACAGAAGCCAGTACATTGGCCGTTTTCCTTCCGACACCGGGAATCGTCATCAGTTCATCAACATCAGAAGGCAAATTGCCTGCAAAATCATTGGTCAGCGATTTCGCCATGCCAATCAGGTTTTTCGCTTTGTTATTTGGATAAGAACAGCTTTTGATAATTTCAAAAACATCTTCCTGGCGCGCATTAGAAAGCGCACTGGCATCGGGAAACTTCCTGAAAAAGGCAGGTGTGATCATGTTCACCCTCTTATCCGTGCATTGAGCAGAAAGAATCACAGCAACAACGAGTTCATAGGGATCAGTATAAACTAATTCTGTTTCAGCCTTGGGACGATGTTCGAGAAAATAGTCGATTAAAAAAGTGAAACGCTCCTTCTTAGTCATAAAAAAAATTTGTACAAAGTTAGCGAAATTCAGGGGTTACTGGATTTTGATTATGTTTGCAAGGGAAAAAGCGGACAGGCGGACTTGTTAATTAGTGAATTGGCGAATTGGTGAACTGGTGAGTAAAAAGAGTCAGCAGTTCACCAATTCACCAGTACACCACATAAAAAAAGTTGAGGGGTAATAAAGCAATAGAAATTACTGAGTTAAATGCAACAAAATGATTTTGATCTTGTTATTGTGGGTGCGGGGCCTGCCGGATGTACCACGGCTTTGAGCCTCGCAGAGCCGGGATTAAGAGTTGCCGTGGTTGATAAAGCGGTTTTGCCCGGAGAAAAAATTTGCGGGGACGCATTGAGTGGTACTGTTCTAAACGTTCTTAAACGACTTCCGGGAAATTGTTTTGATGAATTCCTGAAACTTGAGCCAAAGAGTCCTTCCTGGGGGATTCGGTTTATCGCTCCAAACGGGGAATGGCTCGATGTTCCCTTCTTACTCGAAAAGAAACCCGAAACTATGCCTCCCGGGTATCTCTGCAAAAGAAAGGTCTTCGATGGCTTTCTTCAACAGAAGGTCAGGGAATTGACTCCATATAAGGTGACCGGTGATTTTCAAGTGAAGCAGATCCTCCGTGAGAAAGAGTTTTTTATCATAAAAGGAGAAAAAGAAGATCTGAAATGCCGGATGATCGTGGGTGCGGATGGAACCCCATCAACTGTTGGAAGGATTCTTGCAGGGCATTCTCTAAATCATAAACAATATTGCCTTGGTGTAAGAACATATTTCTCAGGTGTCAGTGGCCTTCATCCGGAAAAGTTCATTGAATTGTATTTCCTGGAAGAACTTCTCCCGGGATATCTCTGGATTTTTCCAATGAATGATGAAATTACAAATGTGGGTCTGGGAGTACCCTAAGAGAAGATGAAAACTGAGCCTGAATCTTTGTCTT
>CAZUYY010000029.1:0-12709 GCA_964624935.1 uncultured Prolixibacteraceae bacterium | reverse complement strand
CAATCGACATGGCACAATATTCCAACAATGAAATCGAAGGAATGATCGATGGATTCCTGGAAAAAGTCGAACTTGAAACCGTAGAAGGTACCGGAACCCAGATAGCAGGCGAAGAAGGCATCCTTATGAAAGACATGCCGCAAATCTGGAGACAATTAGCCGCCTGCCTGAACGAGGATTCAAAAATAATCCCGGCTTTAGCCAAAGAACTTAACCTCAACCCGGAACTGGTTACCTACCATCTGATGACTATGAATAAATACAGCTTGGTGGAAGCCGATGGATTGGATGATTCAGATGAATATTATGCATACAAACTAAAAAACCTTCCTCATGTCAAGAATTGATCCGGGTTTTGCATCCGAAATAAAGAAATACGGGGCTAAAGATTTCAGCGCGTGTTTTAACTGTGGCAACTGTACTGCAGTTTGTGGTTTGACTGATAAGAATGCCAATTTCCCCAGAATGTTTATCCGGCAGGGAATGTTAGGACAACAAGAAGAGATCCTGCAAAGCAGGGAACTCTGGCTTTGCTATGCATGCGGAGATTGCTCGGAAACCTGTCCGCGACAGGCCGGGCCAGGTGATTATATGGCTGCCATGCGCAGGTATGCAATCGCCTCCTACGAACCTACAGGATTAACCAGACTGATGTTTAAAAGTAACCCGGGGTTTATTGTATTGACCCTGCTTTTTGCTCTTCTGCTCGGTTTTTTTCTGTTCACCCTTAAACCAGATCATGAAGTTTCCCGCTGGCTATTTACAATACTTCCATACGCAGTAATCCATAAAATGGGATTGGTCATATTCAGTATAACAGGATTGTCGGTTGCCTGGGGAGTAGTTGCAATGGTCTTAAAACTATCAAAAACAAATGATATAAAAGAGAAACCAGATGGGAATTGGGTAAGTTCATTATTGAAAATCGGAAATGAGATCGCCACGATGGACCGGTACAAAACCTGCGATAAAGAAGAAGACTCCTTTTGGAAGAATAAAACTGCAGCAGTCCAGCCCTGGTTTGTCCATTGGTCAATAATGTGGGGGTTTATAGGGCTGCTTGTTGCAACTGTTCTGGATTTTATATTAAAAGATCCGGAAACCAAAATATGGTGGCCCAGTCGTATTATTGGTACTATTGCCGGTCTTTTGCTTGTATATGGAACCAGCCTTGCCATAAATTACCGTCTTAAAAAAGTGACTAAAGCCTATTCGGAAACACGGTTGGCTGACTGGACATTCCTCTGGTTTCTTTGGGTTGCCGGGATAACCGGTTTCTGGCTTGAGATCTCCGTTGCCCTGAATGCAAATTATTTATTCAATCATATTGTTTTACTCATCCATACGATAGTTTCTATGGAGCTGGTGTTGTTATTTGCTTTTTCAAAGTTCGCCCATGCATTCTACAGACCCCTCGCTTTGTTTTTCTATTTCAGAAAAGACCAGCAAGCAAAAAAATGATAAGATGAAAAAGCAAATGAAAATTGCAATACCCACGGATGATGGACTGATCGTAAGGTCAGGTTTCAGCAGTTCGAGGGGATTCATGGTTGCAACTGTGAATTCGGATATGATTATTCAACAGGAAATGCGATGGAACCTGCTTAGCGAAATGATAACGTCGAGGTTCGGATACTTTTATAATCTGAATGATTGTGATGTTATAATCGTAAGAGAGGTTGAAGATTCTCATAAAAAGATATTCAAGTTGAAGAATATGAACATTGTGCGAACTGCCGAAACGGAAATCACAGCCGCGTTTCTCCATTACCTGAAATGCATCCCTTTCCTATTGGAAGAAGAATCATCTTAAATCGCATAAATATCACTATTTAAATATCTTTCTAATCTTTGTCAACAATAATAAAATCATTATGTGGATAACATTTAGTTTATTGGGAGTAGCAGTGATTGGGTTTATACTTCTGATGGTGGTTGCTAAACGAAAGATGAATAGTATCCCGTCTGTTCCAGATAGTTCCAGAGTTGTTACCTTTACAGATCAGAATTTTTCACAAAGGATAAGGACCGGTGTTGTACTTGTTGATTTCTGGGCAGCCTGGTGCGGCCCCTGTAAAATGATGGCACCCGTTCTGAATGAACTGGCTGAAGAAGTTGATGGTAAAGTGACCATTGGCAAAGTAAACGTGGAAGAACAGAAGGTAACGGCTTCTAAGTTCAAAATACGAAGTATTCCGACGATGATCCTTTTTAAAAACGGAAAAGAGATCCATCGTTTTGTGGGAATAAAGACAAAGGATTATTTGCTGAAAGAACTTGATAGAAGAACCACCTTATAATCTGAATCAGCTTAATTGAAAAGAATCCTGTGCAGGCATGAATAACATATTTGTAATTATTTATAAGCCGTAAGTAGAAATACCGGGTACTCTTTAAGTATTTCAGGTGATACCTCTTAACGGATAATAAAACAAGGATCAATTTGAATATCATGGAAACCTTGTTGGAGAAAAATTGATGTAAGGTTCTCCGGATCAAATCCACGATGAACATTCATGTCTCCATCATGAAATGAGCCGTCCTCCTGGTAAAGGTCTGCGATTGCCAATATTCCTCCGGGTGTTAAAAGAGGATAAAATTTCCGGAAGATGGCATCAATATCCCGGATATGATGCAGTACCTTCTTATTTAGATTATTTAAAAATAGATTAATCAATAGCACCAGATTGCTTTGAAAATATCATTCTCAAAGCCACAAGTATTAATAAAATCCCGAATATTTTCTTCATCAGGTTTTCCGGAAGCTTCAATGCTATCATTGAACCAAAATATCCTCCGGCCATAAATGTAATAGCAATGATGACAGCATACCATATATTCACTTGACCTGCCTTGTAATAATTGTAAGCAGCAAACAGCCCAATTGGAGGCAACATGATTGCGACACTTGTTCCCTGAGCCGTTTGCTGATCAACTCCCAGGAAAAAGACCAGTGCAGGGATCATGATAATGGCGCCGCCAACTCCGAACATTCCTCCAAACACCCCGGCCATCAACCCAATAATGACCAGGATTAATATTGTTGTCAGGTTCATTTTCTTACCCATTTTATAAAGACTCAATAACCCGTTTTAATTTCTCTGTAATCTCCAACGCTATTGATTCAAGATCATTGTTTTGAATCACCATCATAGAAGCAACCGGGTTTATGGCTGAAACTTCTGTTCTTCCATCTCCCTGATCAATAGTGATCGTTCTGTATTTTACACATGTAATTTCAGGAATACTCGCTATAATACTACTGGTCATTGCGGGAATTTTCATCTTAACCAGCTTTTTAAGCTTCTGCCCTTTATATCTTCCATTCGGAATCAGCACCCGAAACAAGAAATAGGTACACATCAATATGAGCTTCTTTAAAGAAATCCTGGCGGGTGATAGATTCGCTCCATGTGGTTTTTTGCGACCGGAATTGACGATAACCTGGTCGGTGTGCGCACAAGATTCAAATATTTTGTAAGTTTGCTTTATGAAAAAGTACTTCATTCTGTTTATCCTGGTTCCATTGATTGGATCATTAGCCGGGTGGGCACAAAATAAAGGACAGGGAAGTAACCTGTTGAAAGTGGAAGTATATTATTTTCATCCTGCAGAACGGTGTCCGATAGATCAATCAATTGAGGCCAATACTATTGCCGTGATGCAAACTTATTTTGCAAAGGAAACAAACAGCGGAACTATATTATTCAAAGTGCTTAATACTGAGGATAATGCCAATGCAAAAACCGTATCAAAATTCGATATCAATGCCCAAGCCCTGTACATTGTCAAAATTGATAAAGGCAAAGAAGAACAACAGGACCTTACACGTTTTGCATTCGATTATGGTAAGAGCAATCCCGGAAAATTCAAGGCTGGCCTGAAAGAGGAAATCGAGAAAGCATTAAAATAATCCTCCTCAGGGCAGGAAAAGCGAGCTAATATTCAAGAGGAACTTTCTTTCAGATTACCCCACCGCAAGTATAGATTTCCCCGGTGGATCATTGTTTAATGATCTTTCCGGTTTTTATGGATTTATCATTGGCTATTTGCACGAAATAAACCCCGCTGGGAAGAGCGCTGATATCTATCTGCGTTTTGGGTTCATTTATTGCTTGTGCTATGAGTTCCCGCCCCTCAATATTTATAATAGATATGTTGCTTTTGACAGATTCACCTGATATCTCTAAGGTTATTACGTCTGATGCAGGATTGGGATACAGAGTGAATCCTGATTCCTGTAACTCATTGATCCCAACAGGAGCATCATAATACATGACCGTTGCCTGTCCCTCGATTGACCAATCCTGGAATGCCACATAGGATTGACCAACCGGGCTGAAAGCGAGGCTTGTATAATAAACTGAATATGCAGAAAAAGCAGCATTCCCTACACTTGCCCAACTGGTTCCATCAAATCTCATTAATGTAGCTTTACAGAGATTCCCGCAATCCTCATAAGCCACATAAGGCAGACCATCAGCCGGACTAAAGGCAAGGCTTGTACAAGAGACTATCCCTGTTGAGAAACCTGGATTTCCGACATACACCCAATTGGTTCCATTAAATTTCATTACTGTGGCTTTGTTTGCATTAGCCAGGTCCTGGTACGCTACATAAGGTTGACCAGATGAGTTTAATGCAAGACTGGTCCAATCAGCCTCTCCGGCAGAGAAGCCGGCATTTCCAACATTCACCCAATTGGTCCCATTAAATTTCATTACCGTGGCCTTATTTAAATTAGATTGATCCTGATATGCCACATAAGGCTGCCCATCCGATGAACTAAAGGTCAGGCTTATATAAATGGCTGATCCTGCTGAGAAATCTGCATTTCCAACATATCCCCAATTGGTTCCGTCAAATTTCATGACCGATACCCTCGAAATGGAATTAGGTACATAATCTTCATATGCAACATACGGTTGACCCGATGGACTGAAGGCAAGGCTTGTATATTCAGCCTCTCCTTCCGAGAAGCCAGCATTTCCAATAGTCACCCAGCTTGTTCCATTAAATCCCATTACCGTTGCCTTTGATGAATTTACAGAATCCATATAGGCAACATAAGGCTGACCGGACGGACTGATAGCAAGACTTGTGTACCAGATCCTGCCTGCTGAAAAACCTGCACTCCCAACATTCACCCAGTCAGTTCCATCAAATTTCATCACCGTTGCTTTGCGGGAGTTTCCATAATCCACATAAGCAATATAAGGCTGACCATCAGATGATCTGAAGGCAAAACTTATAAAATCAGCTTCTCCTGCTGAAAAACCTGCATTTCCGACATTCTGCCATAAAGAATAAAATGAAGTAGTTTTATAACAACCTTCCTGGGCATAAAAAATTAGCGGAACAAAGAAAAAAATAATGTTGAAAAGTGTTTTCATCTGAAACCATATGTAGTGATGGGAAATCCGATCCTGACAAATAATGTTCCCCGACCTTGTAAAATTGATCTAATTTACTAAAAAAAACGTGATATATTGAGAATTATTGGACGAAAAAAAAGCTCCGTGAAGCGGAGCTTTTTTCAATCTGATTCAAGAGCTGAAATTATTTTTTATGAGCTTTTTTGGCAGGAGCTGGTTTTACAGCTTTAGCCTTCTTTGCCGGTTTAATCAGGTGTTTCTTGACGGAATCCTGATGTGCAATCGAGTCAGCTACTCTTTTCTGAGCGGCCTGAACTTTAGCGATTGAGTCGGCAATTCTCTGCTGTTTAGCCTGAACCATGGCCATTGAATCAGCTACTCTTGTAGAGTCAGCAATTCTTTTTGCTTCTTTTTCTTTTGCGCTTGGGCCGCATGACGACATCATCGTGACGGCACCGATAACTAAAATTAATGCGAGTTTTTTCATTTGCTTATTGATTTTAAAACGGGTACAAAGGTAAGTTAAACAGGATGCCATTTCCAAATTTTTAGTCAACTTTTTTTAACATTTTTTAACATTTATGTTAAGCATTGATATTCAGTTAAATATTAACCCTTAAGAACACCATGAAGGCACAATGACCACAATAAATGAATCAGATTTATGGGAATTTATCAGAATAAATTATGTATATTAGCTCGTTTAAATCTAATTATTATGAAAACAAGATTCTGTTTATTGATCTCGCTGGTTCTGGCCTTTACCTTTGTCAAGGCTCAGGACGTGAAGCTTCCCTCATCCAAAGATGTGCAGAAGGCAACCGATCAAACGACCAGGCAGGTGACTTCCAAGGCCAATCTGGGTGAATTGGTCGGACAACTGACCAGCAACCTGTCGGACAAAGCGTTTACTGATGAGTTTAAGAAGAACAAGGATGGTTTTACCAAATCGGTCAGCAAAACCGACAATGCTTCAGGAGTAGGCAGTTCCCTTCAGAAACTACAGGGCGGGCTTGCACCTTCGGCAATGGATGCTGGCTGGGGTGCAGTCAAAGGGAAATGGATCAAGGACGCAAAAACAGCCAATTCGACAAAGACTGTTGCCGGATTGACCCAAACCCTTGAATCCCATATCTCACCTTCTGCATTTAAAGGTGACTGGACAAAAACCAAACCCGTCTGGGAGTCGGCACTTAAATCTTTGGTCAAATAGCTATAGCTTAATAAGGATTATTCCTTATTACCTTGTTATTCATGAGATGACCGCCAGGGTTGATAAACGTTATATTTGTAAAAGAAACCCTGGAATCTGAATATTTAACCTGTCCGTAACCTGATTTGATCTCCTTGGCAGGGTTTAGGACAGAATTGATAAACAACAAAAACCAAAAATCATGAAAAAGTATGCTGCAGAATTTATTGGTACTTTCAGCCTTATCCTTTTCGGCTGTGGCTCAGCTGTGATTGCCGGGATATCGGACACCGGTCCAAGCGGTATAGGATTACTTGGAATTGCAATTGCCTTCGGCTTTGCCGTTGTAGCAATGGCTTATGCAATTGGTGGCATCTCCGGTTGTCATATCAACCCTGCCGTTACCATCGGGGTTCTTACCGCTGGTAAAATGACTTGGCGGGATGCTGTGGGATACATCATTGCCCAGTGCCTTGGGGCAATTGGTGCTGCTGCTGTCCTCTATCTTATCGTTTCCGGCAGGCCAGGATTCACCATGAAAGAATGGGCACTTGGTTCAAACGGATGGGGAGAAGGATATCTGGGGAATTACAATACCCTCAGCGCTTTTGTAATTGAAACTGTCATGACATTTCTTTTTATTTTTGTCATATTAGGTACAACTTCAAAATTTAGCAATGGAGCCATGGCAGGATTAGCAATAGGGGTCACCCTGATGCTGATTCACCTTGTGACAATCCCCGTTACCGGTACATCAGTTAATCCTGCACGGAGCCTGGGACCGGCAATCTTTGCAGGAGGCAAAGCCCTTGCACAACTTTGGCTCTTTTTTGTAGCCCCTATATCGGGTGCCATAATAGCAGCACTGATATGGAGATTTGGATTCGATAAAGAAAAATAAGACTTCACACCCACGGGAACTTTTTATGAAGAAGATATTAAAGATCACTGGAATTCTATTGTCGGTCATTTTGATCGTCCTGATATTCATGGTTTGTACACCTTTTATTTTCAGGGAGAAATTTGCACAGATCGTCAAAAATACAGCCAATAGCAAGCTGAAAACTGAATTGAATTTTTCATCGATGGATGTCTCTTTCTTCGATCATTTTCCAAACCTTACGATTACTCTGACGGATTTCTCCCTGAGATCTTGTCCCCCTTTTGCAAAAGATACACTTATAAGCGCCCGTGATATTTCGTTTGGCATCGACCTTGCCAGTATTTTCCATGGACCGGTAAAGATAACACGGGCTTATCTGAATAAAGGGAGGGTAGTCATTCAGTACAATGAAAAAGGCTTGCCGAATTTTGATGTATACAACGCATCTTCTGACACAACGAAAAGCGCGGAAACAACCTCAACAGGCAGTGCTTCTATTAAGATCAAAAACATTGCCTTTATAAAGACCGACTTCATTTATTCTGATCCATCAATACCCCTTAAAATCACAGCCCATGGCATTAATTACAGGGGGAAAAGCAAACTTAGCAACGACATTCTCAAACTGATCTCAAATGTTCAGATTGATTCACTGGATTTCACTTACAATCATGTGAATTATCTTAAATCGAAACCTGTGAAAGCCCAACTTGTTACAAGTGTCGACATGAATTCGCTGAACATGAAGTTTGAAAAGAACGACTTGCGCATTAAGGATGTACCGTTCGAATTCAGGGGGGAATTTGCCTTCCGGAAAAATGGTTATACTTTTTTTCTTTCCATGTTTTCGATGGTAGAAGATGAATATTTAAGCGCATCTTTATGGCTTGTCAGTAAACAAAACCTGTGGATTTCATTAAAAGCAGATATCAACCTTGATCTTCAGCGATGGATAAAGAATTTTGGAGTCAGGGATGTCGATCTCAAAGGGCGCTTTTCCATGAAATTAAATGCTGAGGGAGAATATGCTACAGGACAAAATCCGGCAAACAGTAAACCAGATACAGTCCTCCTCAGTATCCCAAATTTTCAAATGAATTCTGAACTGACAAATGGGTACTTCCGTTACAACAAATTGCCTTCGTCTATTAATGGGATATCATTTGACCTGACGGCTTCTTCTAAAAACAATGACTACCGGTCTATTAATCTTCAATTGGAGCATCTTACAGCGAGGTTCATGAAAAATAATATCGAGGGTTATTTCCGGTTGAAAGGTCTCCAGGATTACCCAATCGAAGGACATCTTTCCACAAGAATGAACCTTGCCGAGATCAGCCAGGTCATCCCTCTTGACAGTCTTACACTGAAGGGACTCCTCGATTTACAAATGGATGTGAAAGGAAAATATGCCCCGGAAAAAAAGATGTTCCCGGTGACCTCTGTCACATTAAATCTTAAGGATGGCTCAGTGCAAACAAAATATTAGCCACATCCGGTTGAAAATATTACTATGTGTGCCATCGTAAATAACCAAAGCGGAAACCTTTCAGATACCCGGATAAAGTTGGATCCTGTATCATTCACTTTCGAAGGAAATACATTTGAGGTCAAAGGAGACCTTTCAAATCCGGATAATGTTTCTTATTCTATCACTTCCAAAGGATCTATCGATCTGGCAAAATTTTCCCATCTCTTCTCGCAAAAAGGTTTGGATATAGATGGGTTCCTTTCAACCGACCTCACGCTGAAAGGCCTGCAAAGTGATGCTATGGCAGGGAGGTATGACAAACTTCAAAATTCGGGACGGCTGATTCTTAAAAATATTTCACTCCGGTCATCCTATCTGCCAAAACCATTGATCCTGAAATCAGGCGTTTTTCGTTTTGACAACGATAATATTTGGTTTGAAAAGTTTGATAGCAGATTCGGGGCTTCTGAAATTACTTTAAATGGACATCTTAGCAATGTTGTGAATTATTTCCTGTCAGACAAACAAAAGTTGAAGGGCAGCTTTGACTTTACTTCCAATTATCTTTTGGTTGATGAGTTTATGACTCAGGAAGAACCGGCAAGCAAAACCGACACTAATAAATCGTCTGGTGTTATCATTATTCCCGACAACCTTGAGATAAATCTGAAAGCGGATATTAAAAAGATCCAGTTTCAGAAATTACCTGTCAATAATCTCAAGGCCAATGTTGAGGTGAAACAGGGGATGATCCTTCTGAAGTCGATGAACTTCGATATGATCGGCTGCAAAGTGAATATGGACGCCACCTATGGCTGCATTAACACGACCCGTGCATTCTTCGATTTTCATGTTAAAGCGGAAGATTTCGATATAAAAAGAGCCTATAACGAAGTTGAGCTTTTCAGGAATCTTTCTACTTCGGCCGGCAAATGTGAAGGAACTATCTCACTTGATTATTCCTTAAAAGGTAAACTCGATGGCAATATGAAGCCGATCTATCCCTCATTGGAAGGAACTGGCGTTATTTCACTGAAGAAGATAAAAGTGCTGGGATTGAAACTTTTCACGGCCATGGGTTCCAACCTGGGTAAAGAAAAGATAAAAAGCCCTGATCTGTCGAAGGTTGATATTAAATCAAGTATAAAAAATAATGTAATCACCATTGAAAAGACTAAGATGAAATTTGCAGGTTTCAGGTTCAGGATTAGCGGGGAAACGAATTTTAACGGAAACCTGGATCTCAAGTCACGGCTTGGTCTTCCGCCTCTTGGAATTGTCGGTATTCCGATCCGTATCCTGGGCACCCAGGAAAATCCTAAGTTCAGGTATGGCAGGGGAAACAATGATGAAAATGTGGAAGAAACCGAATACTCAGATGATATTCCCAAAGATATGCTCGATAAGATCAGGAATGCAAAGGAAGAGGATCTGAAGGATGAATCTCAGTAAATAACCAGGAGAACTCTTTACCAACGAGACAATTAATTACTGTTCAATTTCATATAAGCATTCTGGCGATTCGTATATGCCATGGTGTTATTGGGGTCAATTTCAAGTACCTTGGAGTAATCGGCAATTGCCTTGTCCCACTGCCCAAGTTTATCATAAACGACGCCGCGGTTGAAATAGGCATCTGAATAATTTGGACTAATCTCAATTACCCTGGAATAATCGGCAATTGCTTTGTCCCACTGACCAAGTTTGGCATAAGCAACACCACGGTTGTAATTTGCATCAGTAAAATTCGGGTCAATCCCAATCGCACTTGAAAAATCATCTATTGCTTTGTCATACTGCTGAAGGTTACCGTAGACAATGCCACGGTTGTAATATGACATAGTAAAATTCGGATCAATCCCGATCACACTTGAAAAATCGGCTATTGCCTTGTCATACTGTCCAAGGTTCGCGTAGGCAACCCCTCGATGACTACACGCATCAATATATTTAGGGTTAATCCCGATCGCATCGGAATAATCGGCTATAGACTTTTCCCACTGACCAAGATCACTATAAACAACGCCACGTTTTAAATATGCAACCGATGAATAGTTATATTTACTGATCACGTCATTCCATAACGTCATGCTGTCTTTCCAAACCATACAACGTGAAAACGACAGGCTTGAAAAAATAAGAATAAATAGTAAAGCTAAGGTATACCTGATCCTCTGATTCCTGATTTCCAATAAACCAAAGGCAAAACAAAGCAGTAAGCCAACTGACGGTATGTAAAAATAACGATCAGCCATAATCGCTCCTCCAATGGGAATTAGTTGCAGAAGTGGAAGAAGATTAAGAAAGAACATACTTAGTCCAAAAACATAAATTTTCGAACGCTTAAATAAGAAATAAGAGCCTGTTAGAAAAACAGGCAACGAAAAAATATATAACCAATAGAACGAAGGGATACTTCCATTAGATAGGATGAGTGGATATGGATATAATGCTGAAAGACCAAGGGGTAAAATACATTTTATCAAATATTGAGCCAACCCAAAGGAAGCGAAAGCGACCCTTTCAGGCAACGGGAAATATATGAAGTTGATTGCATTAACAGATTCCTGAGCACGAAAAGCAACCCATCCGAAAATCAACGAAAGAAGTAAAAAAGGCCCTTTTTCTAATAAGACTTTTAGCGAAAACCATTTCCTGCCCTTCACATAATCAATTAATGGGAGAACGGCTGCCAGAACTACCGCCTGTCCTTTAGCGAGTAAGGAGATCAAAAAGAATAATAGTGACAGCCAATAGTACAGACTTTTTCGATTGGAAGCATAGGTCGTATATATTGTTAACGCTACAAGGTAAAAACAAGAGTACAAAACATCTTTTCTTTCCGATATCCAGGCAACGGATTCAACATGCAAAGTATGAACTCCAAACAGAATGAATGTTAATATAGCAAGAAGATTGTTCTGAGTAAGCCGTTTGACCAAAAGAAACACAAGGAATGTGTTTACAAGATGCAGAAACAGATTAGTAAAATGATACATAAAGGGACTATTCCCACCTATCAGATGATCTATCCCAAGTGATAACAGGGTAAGAGGATGATAATTCCCGGCAAAATAAACAGAAAATGTTTTTAGGATACCTGCAAAAGACAAATTTATCACGTAAGGATTGGTAAGATATTGATTGTCGTCCCAATTGGTAATACCATTCGTAAAGGAAGGAAGATAAACAATCAATGTAAGTATCAAACCCGCTATCAACCAATAAGATGTATAATCCTTTTTTCTTATGGTCTTAGCTGGTATGGGGATGGTTGGTTTTGGTTTTGTTCTTGGTTTTGGTTTCTGTCTGGTCATTTAAAGTTGTATTGAGTGATGAGGATTTTCTTATGTATAAATATTTAAGAACGATCACTTGTTTTTACAACAGTAAAATTATACTTTTTAATGATCAATTACCTGATTATTTAAAAGATACACCAAATGGATTGGAATAGAAAATATTGTGAAACATTCCTAGTATTGGTCATTGGTCATTGGTTATTGGTTATTGGTTATTGGTTATTGGTTATTAGGGATTTGGAATATATCATTTTTTGAGGTGTTGGAGCAAAAAGATAATTTACGATTATCCACACCTGTCGACTGTCAACTGCGAACTGCTGACTCATATAAATTGCCCTGCGCTATAACGCGGGGTTCTCAGGGATATGAAAAAACTACCGACTGAAGACTGCCGACTCTTTTTACTCGCCACCTCACCAATTCACCAATTCACCAATTCACCAGTTAGTCCTGTATGCACCTAACCGCAAACGCATGCGTCTT